>CANHBU010000069.1 GCA_947458345.1 Comamonadaceae bacterium | reverse complement strand
GTCGGCCACAGCCTCGCTGACGCCCATGTTAAGGGTGATCTTGGTGATGCGCGGCACCTGCATGGGCGAGGTGTAGCCGAACTTCTCGACCAAGGACGGTGCGATTTTTTCGCGATAGAGAGCTTGCAAGCGAGCCATGTTCATGCAGCCTTAATTTCTTCGCCGCTGGACTTGAAGACACGCACCTTCTTGCCATCAGCGAGCAACTTGATCCCAACCCGGTCGGCCTTGCCGGAGGCGGCGTTGTAGATGGCCAAGTTGGACTGGTGGATGGGCATGCTTTTTTCGACGATGCCGCCCGTGGTGCCCTTCATCGGGTTGGGCTTGGTGTGCTTTTTCACCAGGTTGATGCCCTCGACCACCAAGTGGTCCTCACCGGAGCGCAGCGAAACCTTGCCGCGCTTGCCTTTATCACGGCCAGCAATGACGATGACCTCGTCGCCTTTGAGTATCTTGTTCATGGCGGTCTGTCCTTACAGAACTTCAGGCGCCAGCGACACGATCTTCATGAAGCGCTCGGTGCGCAGCTCGCGCGTGACCGGGCCGAAGATGCGGGTGCCGATGGGCTCCAGCTTGGCGTTGAGCAACACAGCCGCGTTGCCGTCAAATTTGACGAGCGAGCCGTCGCCTCGGCGAATGCCCTTGGCCGTGCGCACGACCACAGCGCTGTAGACCTCGCCTTTTTTGACGCGACCGCGCGGGGCGGCCTCCTTGATGCTGACCTTGATGACATCGCCCACGCTGGCATAGCGACGCTTGGAGCCTCCAAGCACCTTGATGCACATGACGGACTTGGCACCCGTGTTGTCAGCAACATCGAGTTTCGATTGCGTTTGAATCATTTGAAAGTTCCCAACTTGTCCCGGTCGGGCGCAGCTTTGGCGCAAGCACCTTGCGCCTAGCCGGCTGATCAACCAGTCAGTCTTGGGCCCGTCGTTGACCGTGTAAACCACTCACACGGCTTCCCGATTGGGCTTTAATCTCTTCCACTCAAATTGAGCGAAGCCGGCAACTATAACCCATTTGCCAGACCCGGTCAAGCGCTCCCGTCCAAAAGCTCAAAAAGTCCCGGGCACGCCGTCCGCGCCACGCCCCGCTGCCGCGGGCCGTTTGGGCGCCACAAATCGATCCCTATCGGGCCGCAAGATTCCTTTTGTTTTAGTGAAAGGCCTTTAAAGGACCGCTCGTTTCGCCAAAGTGATGTACCCAGAGGCGCTGACGGCTGGCTCTGCTACGCTCGGGCCCTCGCGTAGTCGCCGGAGCCGCCATGCCCCCCAAGTCGCCCATCACTGAACAAGCCCTGGCCTTCATAGGCGGGGGCAATATGGCCAGCGCGATGATCGGCGGCCTGCGCCGGCAGGGCATGCCCGGGCACCTGATTCAAGTGGTTGAGCCTTCAGCGCAGGCGCGCGATCGGCTGCAGACGCAGTTTGACGTGCAAGTGATGGATCAGGCCAATGCCAGCCTGGAGCGCGCCTCGGTGGTGGTGTGGGCAGTCAAACCCCAGATCTTTGCGCAGGCGGCGCTGCAAGCGGGCGCGCACACCCAGGGGGCGTTGCACCTGAGCGTGGCCGCCGGCATCCGCACAGACAGCATGGTCCGATGGCTCGGCAGCCAACGCCTCGTGCGCGCCATGCCCAACACGCCGGCGCTGATCGGGCGAGGCATCACCGGACTGTTTGCATTGGCAGCGGTCGAGGCGCAGCACAAGGAGACGATCGAGGCCATCGTGGGCACCACCGGACAGTGGGTCTGGCTCGAGCATGAAGACTTGCTCGATGCGGTGACGGCACTGTCGGGGTCGGGCCCGGCCTATGTGTTTTATTTTCTGGAGGCGATGGTCGAGGCGGGCACGCAGATGGGACTGAGCCCCGCGCAGGCCCGTCAACTGGCCCTCGCCACCTTCTCTGGCGCCTCGGCCCTGGCCGCCGACTCGCCCGAGCCCCTGGCGCTGCTGCGCGAACGGGTCACGTCCAAGGGCGGCACCACCCATGCCGCGCTCACCGCCTTGCAGGCGGCCGACGTGAAGGCACATTTCATGGCCGCCATGGAGTCGGCCCGCAAACGCTCGCAGGAGCTGGGTCAGGAATTTGGGCGGCAGTAAGCGCAGTCCTCAAACCGACAGCGCCACGCCGGCGAAAACCGTCAGCCCCAGCCAGTGGTTCATGCGAAAGGCCAGGAAGCAGGCCGCGCGCTCGCGCCGGCGGATCAGCCACAGATGCCACAGGGCCTGCGCGGCAGCTGCCGCCAAAGCCAGCCAAAGCCAGATCGAGCGTACCGGCGCATCGAGGACCCAGGCCCAAATGAGCAGGTAGGCCGCGTAAAACAAGGCAATGGCCGGCACGTCCAGGCGCCCAAGCGTGATGGCCGAGGTTTTCATGCCAATGCGCAAGTCGTCGTCGCGATCGACCATGGCGTACTCGGTGTCGTAGGCCAGCACCCAGAACAAGTTGCCCAGCAGCAGCAGCCAGGCCTGCGGCGGCACGTGACCCTGTACCGCCGCGTAAGCCATGGGAATACCAAAGCTAAAAGCCACCCCCAGCACCGCCTGTGGCATGGACACATGTCGCTTGGCGTAGGGGTAGGCCAGCGCAACGGCCAAGGCGGCAAAGGACCACATCACCGCAGCCGCGCGCGTGGTCAACACCAGCGCAAAAGCCGCCAAGGCCAGCACGGCGCCGAGTGTCAGCGCCTGCCTGACCGAGACCGCACCGCGGGTCACCGGCCGCTGGGCCGTACGCTTGACATGGCGGTCGAAGTCACGATCGGCCACATCGTTGATGCAGCAGCCCGCACTGCGCATGAGCACTGTGCCGAGCACGAACACCAGCAGCAAGTGCCAACCCGGAAAACCGCCTGCGGCCAGCCACAGAGCCGACAGCGTGGGCCACAGCAGCAAGAGCCAGCCAGCCGGCCGGTCCCAGCGGATGAGCTGCAGGTACAGCTGCAGCTGACCGGTTGCCGGCTCAGTCGTTTGCTCGGTGGGTTTCACGGGGTCAGACATGCCGATCAGAGCGCCGCGCCTCAGGACAAGCGAGTCGCACCCGGCAGCTTGCAGGCGTAAATGCAGTTGCGCAGCGCCGCGATTGCCTCGTAGCGGGTGAAACTGCGCCGCCAGGCCAGCACCACGCGCCGGCTCGGCACATGCCCCTCAAAAGGCAAGTATTTGATGAACGTGGGCTCCTGCTCGCCAGCTGCCTGGCGACGCCCGAGCGGCTCATCGTTCAAAGCGCCTTGCGGCACACTCAAGCGCGGCAGCAAGGTGATGCCCATGCCGGCGGCCACCATGTGCTTGATGGTCTCAAGTGAGGAGCCCTCAAAGCTCTTGCGTATGCCTTCGGCGGTGCTGGAAAACCGCGCGAACTCAGGGCAAACCTCCAGCACGTGATCGCGAAAGCAGTGGCCGTTGCCCAGCAGCAGCATGGTCTCGTTCTTGAGCTCCTCGGCGCGCAAGCTGGTGCGCTGGGCCCAGGGATGGGTGCTCGGTACGGCGGCCACGAAGGGTTCGTCGTAAAGGGGCGCAATGGCCAAACTGGTGTCGGGAATCGGCTCGGCCAAGATCGCGCAGTCAATCTCACCGGTGCGCAATTGCTCGAGCAGCTTGACCGTGAAGTTCTCCTGCAAGATCAGGGGCATCTGGCGATGGCGCGAAATCGCCTGCCGCACCAGATCGGGCAGCAGATACGGTCCGATGGTGTAGATCACGCCCAAGGTGAGCGGGCCGGCCAGCGGATCCTTGCCCCGCTTGGCAATTTCGCGAATGCCGTCGGCCTGCTCAAGCACCCCTTGAGCCTGGCGCACGATCTCCTCGCCCAGGGGCGTGACGGCCACCTCGCTGGCGTTGCGCTCAAAGAGCTTGACGTCGAGCTCCTCCTCGAGCTTCTTGATGGCCACGCTCAAGGTCGGTTGCGAGACATGGCAGGCATCCGCGGCCCTGCCGAAATGCTTTTCCCGCGCGACGGCGACGATGTATTTCAGTTCGGTCAGCGTCATGCGGTCATTGTCGGTCAAGAGTACGGGGCGGCCCGCGCGGCTCAGGCCTTGACAAAGTCTGACTTGCCACCGAGCCAGCGCTGCACATGGCGTGCGGCCAGCTGCGGCTGCTGCGTCAGCATCGTGGGTGCCCAGTGACGGGCCCACTGCAACCATTGGGTGTCGGTGGCCAGATCGGCAAAACGCAGCAAGGGCGCGCCCGACTGCCGCGCACCCAGGAATTCGCCCGGCCCGCGGATTTCCAGATCGCGCCGGGCGATCTCAAAACCGTCCTGCGTCTGCACCATGGCCTGCAGCCTAGCGCGCGCCGCCGGGCTCAGACGCGGCACATCACCGGTGCTGTACATCAGCACGCAGGCCGAGGCGGCTGCGCCGCGCCCGACCCTACCGCGCAGCTGGTGCAGCTGCGACAGGCCAAAGCGCTCGGCGTGCTCGATGACCATCAGGGAGGCGTTGGGCACGTCCACACCCACTTCGATCACCGTGGTGCTCACGAGAACCGCCATCTGCGCGCCGGCAAAGTCCGCCATGACCGCCTTTTTTTCAGCCGTGGACAAACGAGAATGCAGCAAGCCCACCTGATGCCGGGGCAGCGCCTGCGCCAGTTGCGCGTGCGTCTCGGTGGCATTGCGAAGATCGACCGCCTCGCTTTCTTCGATCAAGGGGCAGACCCAGTACACCTGGCGCCCCAACTCGACTTGCTCGGCAATGCGGGCGACGATCTGCTCGCGCCTGGCCTCATGAACCACCTTGGTCACGATGGGGCTGCGCCCTGGCGGCAATTCATCAATCGTCGACACGTCAAGATCGGCGTAGTAACTCATGGCCAGCGTGCGAGGAATCGGCGTGGCCGACATCATCAACAGATGCGGCTCAAGATCGCGTCCGTTTTCATCGCGCGTGGTCTTGCGGCGCAGGGCCAGGCGCTGCGCCACGCCAAATCGGTGTTGCTCATCGATGACGACCAAGCCGAGCTTGCTGAACTGCACCTTGTCCTCGATCACGGCATGTGTGCCCACCACCAGATGGGCCAGCCCCGACTCGGCCGCCGCCAGGCCCGCGCGCCGCTCGCTGGCCCGCTGGCTGCCCGTCAGCCAAGCGGTCTGCACCCCCAACGGTTCCAGCCAGGCGACCAATTTTCGAAAATGCTGCTCGGCCAGGATCTCGGTGGGCGCCATCAAGGCGCACTGCCAGCCCGCCTCAATGCAGCGCAGCGCTGCCAAAGCCGCCACCACTGTCTTGCCCGAACCGACATCGCCTTGCAGCAAGCGGTGCATGGGTTGCTCACGCTGCAGGTCTGCGGCAATTTGAGCCTGCACGCGCTGCTGCGCCCGAGTCAAGGCAAAGGGCAGCAACTCGAGCAAGCGCTCATGCAAGCGAGCCATCGGCCCCTGGCCGGACGATGCCAGCGCCGGCGCACGCATCGCATCGCGAGCCTGCCGGGCCTGCAACTGAGACAGCTGCTGGGCCAGCAACTCCTCGGCCTTCAAGCGCTGCCAGGCTGGGTGGCTGCGATCTTCCAGCGCGGCCAAGTCGACCCCGGGCCTGGGCTGGTGCAAATACTCAAGCGACTGGCGCAGCGACCAACCCTGCAGCGGCCCCTCGGGCCACGCATGCGGCGGCACGGTCTCCGACAGATCGGTCCGGCCCAGTCCCCCGAGTACCGCCTTGCGCAAATACGCCTGCGGTAACTGCGCCACGCTCGGATAGACCGGCGTGAGCGCCTGAGGCAGCGGTCCGCCCGCCGGCTGAAAGCTCGGATGGACCATCTCGCGCCCGAGCAAGCCGCCTCGGACCTCACCGCGCAAGCGCACCCAGGCCCCCTCAGTGAAAGCTTTTTGATGGCTGGGATAAAAATTGAGAAAGCGCAACACGCAGGTGTCGCTGCCGTCGTCGACCTGCACCTTAAGTTGCCGCCTCGGGCGCAAACTGACTTCGCTGCGAACGACCCGCGCCTCGATCTGGATGCAATCGCCCTCACGCGCCTGTGCCAAAGAGGTCAGGCGGGTCTCGTCCTCGTAACGCAAAGGCAAATGCAAGGCCAGATCGATGTCACGCAGAAGACCCAGCTTGCGCAGGGCTTTCTGGGCCGGCGACAGCGCCGGGCGCGCCGGCGCCTCTGAAGCAGGGGTCGACATGGCTTTAGATTGTGCCTCGCCGGCGCCCGCCACTGGGACCGTCTAGAAATGCACCGGGACTGCGGGCTGTTGCTTTAAGCATTAAAGGACGATTAGTTCACATATTTTAAATATTAAAGGATTACTTTTTTTAACATCTTTACTATGATGTGCGCTGTGTCAACCTACCTGCCAATCATGCACGCCAAGCCCTTGCTTTTGCCCTTAGGCCTTGCTGCCGCCCTGATCTCCTGCGGCGGCGGCACGGGTGCGGGCCACACCATCACCGGCGTTGCCGCATCGGGTGCAGCAGTGGTGCAAGGCACGGTCGAGGTCAAATGTCAGGTGGGCAGTGGCACGGCGCAAACCGAAAGCGACGGCAGCTACCGCCTGACCATACCCGGCGGCGCCGGTCCCTGCCTGTTGCGGGTCGTTGACCCAGTTACGGGAATCGAGTTTCATTCGGCCCTGGAAAGAGGCGCTGAGCAGCGCATCGCTCATGTGACCCCACTGAGCGACATTGTGGTGGCCAGCGCGCTGGGGGTCGATCCGAGGCAGGCATTTGCCAATCCCGCCGAATACTTTGAGCGGATCACACCAGCAGCGCTGTTGAGCGGTATCAACGTGGCCCGCGAAACGGCCGGATTCTTGGGCGCTCCATTGAGCGCCGATGAGGATCCGCTCAAGGGCCGGCTGCAAACAGCCACCGCCGAAGCGCAAGGCTCGGCCATCGACCGTTCCATCGACGCCCTCATGGCGGCACTGGCTACGGCGGACCAAGCCCTGTCGAATTTAGTCAACAGGGTGGCCGAGGCAGCCAGCATCCGCAACCCGATTAATGTCGGCGGGGGCAATTCAAACCCAATCTTTGGAGGCACCGACGGGGGCCTTATTGGCGCGCCCATGCCCATCGGCGCTATTGTGCAAAGCGTGGTGACCGCCTCGGCGCTCAGCGGCTGCCCTTCGGTCAGAACCGGTCGGGTCTGGCTGATCGACTCGCTGGCCGGGGGCGAGCCGCTGGCCCATGAACTGGACCTCTCCACCGCCCCAGCGACCCTGACGCGGGTTGGCGGCGTACCGGTCGATATCGCGCCTGTTGGCAACGAGGCCTGCGCCTTCAGCGCCGGCGGCAAGGTCTTTCATATTTCCGACAACGGCATGGGCATCTGGCAATCGGAAACCAGCTTTGGCGTCATCGTTCCGATGCAGCCCAGCGTGAGCCTGACCGCACCCAGATTCACCGGTCAATATGCCGCGCTAGGCCACATGAGGGCCAGCCACAGTGGCACCGATTTCACCTCGGCGGCTGCCTTCAGCTTTGCGGTCAACGCGCCCGGCCGGCCGTTGGTGGAGGGTCGCCAATGCGAGATCAACACCGGGAGCGAGCGACTGCCGGGGTGCAGCAGCCTGAGCAATGCCTTCACGCTGGCTTTTGAGGCCACACGGTGCTCCCCGGTCCTGATAGACGGCAGTGCCACCGGTGCCTTACGCTGTACCAGCGCCCAGACTGCGACCGGTCAGACCGAGGCTTACCTGATCGGCTACCAGGCCGGCGGCAGCAGTTCGATCTTGCTGAGCCTGAGCAACTTCCCGGTCCCGGTTGGCCCGACTTCCGTAGCAGGAACCGGCGTCGCCGTTCTGAGCAAAGTCACATCAGCGATGGTCATACCTCAGGTCAATGCAATTGCCGAAGGTGCTTTCTGGGAAACCGGCTACGACCCGGCGGGCATGCCCCGCTTCTTCAGCGGGCCAGTGGCAGCAAGCACGATCTCACGCACTCAAGGCAGCACCAAGACCTATCAGCAAACCCGCAATGGCGTGACCTATACCCACTACCTGGACACCCCGGCACCCGGGCTGATGTTGTCGCGCAGCGCAAACGGCGGCCCCATGATCCGGCTGCCCTCACCCGCCGGCTGGACCTTCACCGCGGAAAAGGTCAATCTTGGGCCGGCCTCCAGCGCATTGGGTGACATCT
>CANHBU010000068.1 GCA_947458345.1 Comamonadaceae bacterium | reverse complement strand
GGGCGATGCCTTGTTGGGCAAAAGCGGCTTTGCGGTCGATCATGTGATCTGTCCGGAAGAGTCGGTGATGCGCTATATCCACCAGCTCATCGACTACCCGGAGGCCTTGCAGGTCTTGCAGTTCGCCCAGGGTCAGGCCAGCCTGATCGTGGTGCGCGCGACCGCTGGCAGCGCGCTGGTGGGCCACACGATCGCCGAGTTTCGCGAGCGACTGCCTGATGCGCAGATGCGCGTGGTGGCGCTGTACCGGCTCGATACCGAGTTGCCCGCTGAGGCCAGCACCCGCATCTTGCCCGGCGACGAGGTCTTCGTGCTGGCCGACTCCAAGCAGATCCGCGAGGTGATTGCCGGCATACATCGGCTCGACAAACCGGTGCAGCGTCTGATGATTGCCGGCGGGGGGCGGGTCGGCCTGCGATTGGCCCGCAGCCTGTCGGGCCAGTGCGAGGTCAAGCTGATCGAGCGCGATCAAAAGCGCTGCGAGTACCTGGCCAGCCAGTTGCCCGGGCGCATGCTGATCTTGCAAGGCGATGGCGCCGATGAGGATCTGCTGCTCGAAGAAAACGTGGGCGAGATGGACTTGTTCCTGTCGCTGACCAGCGACGATGAGGACAACATCATGTCGGCCATGCTGGCCAAGCGGCTGGGCGCTCGGCGCGTCATGGCCCTGATCAATCGGCGCGCCTATGCCGACATGATGCAGGGCAGCACCATCGACATCGCGATCTCGCCGGCGCAGACCGTCATCGGCGAGCTGCTCGCCCATGTGCGCCGCGGCGACGTGGCCGCGGTGCACAGCCTGCGCCGCGGTGCCGCTGAGGCGCTGGAGGGCGTGGCCCGCGGCGACGTCAAGACCTCGCGGCTGGTGGGCCGGCGCGTGCAGGAGGTCAAGCTGCCCGAAGGGGCGCGCATTGGAGTCATCGTGCGTGGGCAGGGCCGCATGGGCCAGGTGCTGATGCCGCACCACGACACGCTGATCGAGACCGACGACCACATCGTCATCTTCATTCCCCACAAGCGCATGGTGCGTGAGGTGGAAAAGCTTTTTCAGGTCAGCGCGACCTTCTTTGGCTGATGCTCTACGGCAGCTTGCCCGTTTTGGCGGTGATGTCACGCGTGATCGTGGCCTTCTCCTTTGCTTTTTTGGTGCCGGCCGTCTGGGCCTGGTTTGAAGACGATCGGCCCGATCAACTGATCTGGGAAGCTGGTTTTGCCCTGACCTTGCTCAGCGGCTTGCTGCTGTGGTGGCTCACCCGGCGCCATCGGCGCGAGTTGCTGGCGCGCGACGGCTTTGTGCTGGTCAACCTGGTCTGGCTGGTGCTGCCGGCCTACTCGGCCTTGCCGCTGTACCTGAGCGTGCCCGATATCAGCTGGAGCCGGGCCTATTTCGAAGCCATGAGCGCGCTGACGGCCACTGGCGCGACGGCGCTGTCGGGGCTCGATGGGCTGCCGGTATCGGTCAATGTCTGGCGCTGCTTTCTGCAGCTCATTGGGGGTCTGGGCATCATGCTGCTGGTGGTGGCGGTGCTGCCCTTGCTCGGCCTGGGCGGTATGCAGCTGTACAAGGCCGAAACCCCCGGACCCATGAAAGACACCAAGTTCACGCCGCGGATCGCCGAGACTGCTCGCGGTCTGTGGGGGGTGTACTTTCTGTTCTCGCTGGCCTGTTTGGCCGCTTACCGCTGGGCGGGCATGAGCTGGGCCGATGCCTTCATGCACATGTGCACCACCATGGGCTTGGGCGGGTTTTCCGCGTACGACGCAAGCTTTGCGCACTTCAACTCCGAGCGCATCGAATGGGTGGCCATCGTCTTCATGACGCTGGCGGGCATCAGTTTCGTGCGCTATTTTGTGGTGTTGCGCAATCGCTCCTTGCGCCCGATCACCAGCGACCATGAGATTCGCACCTATCTGGCTTTGTTGGTCTTGAGCACCGTGGTGGTGACGGCTCTGCTGATGATCCACGGCGTTTACGACGATGGTCTGCAGGCGCTGCGCATGAGTGCCTTTCATGTGGTCTCGCTGGCCACCACCACCGGTTACGCGGCCACCGACTATGCCCAGTGGCCGGTGTTTGCGCCGGTTTTCCTGCTTTTTCTGGGCTGCTTTGCCTCTTGCGCCGGCTCCACCGGCGGCGGCATCAAGATGGTGCGCATGATTTTGCTGGTCAAGCAGGCGCGGCGCGAGTTGGTGCGCATCATCCATCCGCGTGTGGTCAATCCGGTCACGCTGGCCGGCCATGTGGTGCCGATCTCGGTCATGACGGCGGTGCTGGGTTTCATGCTCATCTATGGAGCAGCCACCATGGGCTTGAGCATGCTCCTGCTGTTTTCCGGGCTCGATATCGTGACGGCCTTTTCGGCCGTCGTGGCCACCGTCAACAACATCGGCCCTGGCCTGGGCCAGGTCGGCCCCTCGGGCAATTTCGGCGGGCTGAGCAGTTTCCAGACCTGGGTGCTGTCGTTTGCGATGCTGCTGGGCCGGCTCGAGCTGTTGTCGGTCTTGGTGCTCTTTACCGGACACTTCTGGCGAAAATGAGGCTTTGAACGAGGAGACGGGTATGCCGATTACCAAGGGATTTCGGGAGCTGGTCGACGAGGCCATGGCGCAAGTCACCACCTATTCGGTGCAGGAGGTGCGCGCGCGCCTGGACGATGCGCACGTGCAGATCGTCGACATCCGCGATGTGCGCGAGCTCGAGCGCGAAGGCACGGTGCCCGGCGCCCTGCTGGCCCCGCGGGGCATGCTCGAGTTCTGGGTCGATCCGGCTTCGCCCTATCACAAGCCGGTGTTTGCCGATGAGGGCAAGCAGTTCATCTTGTTTTGTGGCGCCGGCTGGCGCAGCGCGCTGGCCACCAAGACCTTGCAGGACATGGGCATGCGCAATGTGGCGCATATCGACGGCGGCTTTGCCGACTGGAAGAAGCAGGGCGCGCCGGTCGTCAGCCTGGACGAGCACAAACAGGAAAGTGCCCAGCGCAAGCGCTGAGCCGGTCTTGGGCGGCGCAGCCGCCTTCTTGCAGTGCTCTGGCCCCCGAGTTGGCCCTGGTCACCGGCTTCATACGCGCAAGTCCTTTAAGCCTTTTTATGCGTATGGCTTAGGCGCCGGCAGCGCGCTTGCACAATCGAGCGGGTGTGTAGAGCAGGTGATCTGTGGGGTGGCCTGCATGGCGTGCTTGGCGCGAGGAAAGCAAAAGTGAAAACTGGACTGTGGTTGGTCGTGGGCGCAGCGCTCGTGTTTTGGGCTTTGGCCGGCATGCTCGCTCTGCAATTGACGCAGTGGCTGGCCGCTTCCTTGCCCCAGTGGGCTGGGAAGCTGCCGCCGCTGGCGCAGTGGCCTGAGCCGAGCTGGCTGGCCTTCTTTGGGGTCGACCCGGCCCTGTTGCAGGCCTTGCACGCCGGGCTGAGCTGGCTGCTCGAGGTGCTGGGCGGGGTCATGCCCTCGGCCGAAGCCCTCGGTAGCGTGTTTTCGGTGCTATCGGTGCTGCTGGGGCTGCTGTGGGCGGCAGGCGGGGTGCTGCTGCTTGGCCTGGGGCTTGTGGCGCACCTGTTCATCTCGCGTCGCCAGCGCCGCCGCCTGGAAACCGTTTGAGCGCCCAGCCCGCACAGACCGGCGTGTTGACCGCCTCTTTTATCCGCCGCTTCGTGCGACAGGCGCGCTTGCGCCGTCTGGCGCTTGAGCGCGGCCAAAGCGCCCCTGGCCTGAGTCTCAATGAGCTGCTGGCTCTGCACGGCCAGGCCAGCATGCCGGTGCTGCTCATCGTGCTTGCGCTGATCACCACCATCCCGGTGGCCGGCGCAGGGACGGTCTTCAGTCTGGCCATCATGGTTTGGGCCTGGCGTTGGCTGCGCCAACAAGAGGGCCTGAGCGGCCTGGCGCGCCTCGATGCGCTGCAGCTGTCGCCGCGCGCGGCGGTGCGCTGCCTGCGCTGGCTGGCCTGGCTCTACCTGTTTGCCTTGCGCAGCCTGCGGCCGCGCTGGCCGGCTCTGCAGGGCCCGCACCTGCGCGGCTTGTGGAGCGTCTGGGTGGTGCTGATGGCCCTGATCATCTTTTTGCCGATTCCCTTTGGCAACCTGTTTCCTGCCGTCAGCCTGCTGATGCTGGGCTTGGGCCTGCTCACGCGCGACGGCCTGATGATGGGGCTGTCCGTCCTGCTCGGACTGGCGGGCCTGACTTTGCTGGTGCTCGCCGGCGGTTGGATCTGGAGCTTGATCGTTCGCTTCTGGTCGTTCTGAGGCCCGGCCTTCTTACAATCGGGCCCCATGAGCTTTGAGGCCCTTTTGTTCGATTGCGATGGCGTGTTGGTCGACAGCGAGTCGATCACCTGCGGCGTTCTGCGCGACATGCTCGAGGAAAAGGGCTGGCAGCTGAGCTTGGCCGAGGGCATGGGGCACTTTGTCGGTCACACCGTGCGCAACCGCGCGCAGCTCATCTTCGAGCACACCGGCTGGCGCCTGAGTGACGATTGGCTCGAGCAGTTCTACCAGCGGCGCAACGAGCGCCTGGCCAGCCAGATCCGCGCCGTCGAGGGTGTGCACGAAGTGCTGCAGCAGCAACTGCTGCCGCGTTATGGCGCCCGCATGGCCGTGGCCTCGGGCGCCGACCGGTTCAAGGTCGAATTGATGCTGGCCAAGGTGGGCCTGCTCGATTTTTTCAGCGGCCGAATTTTCAGTGGCCATGAAGTGCCGCGCAGCAAGCCGGCGCCCGACGTCTACCTGGCCGCTGCTGCGCACCTGCAAGTCGATCCGCGTCGCTGTCTGGTCATCGAGGACACGCCGGTGGGCATTGCCGCAGGCGTGGCCGCCGGTGCCACGGTCTGGGCCTACTGCCCGCCCGGCGCAGCGGCGCAGAGCTTGCTTGAGGCCGGCGCCGTGCGCTTGCTCGGCTCGATGCGCGAGCTGCATCACGCGGCCGCGCCCGCTTGACGCTGGCGCCGCCAGGCCGCCGGACTTTGGCCGGTCCACTGCTTGAAGGCGCGGATAAAGCTCTTCTCATTGCGAAAGCCGATTTCGGCGGCGATCTGCTTGAGCGCCAGCGCGCTGCGCTCGAGCAAGGCTTGGGCTCGCTCTTGTCGAACCTGGCCCTTGAGCGCTTGCACCGAAGTGCCTTCTTGCTGCAGCTGCCGATGCAAGGTGCGCACCGACAGACCCAGCGCCTGGGCCAGGCGGCTCGCATTTTGGGTCACGTCAGGCCGATCGAGCATGGCCTGGCGCGCCTGGCGCACCAGCAGCCGGTCGCGGCGGTAGGGCAGCACCTGCAAGGGCAGGGCGCGTTGCAGCATCTGCCGCAAGGCGTTTTCGTCGCGCCGGATGGGCAAGTCCAGATAGCTCGGGTGCAGCCGCAGCCGCGCTTGTGCCGGCTGGCCCTCGGGCGTGGCGCAAAAATGCACCGGCCCCGGGAACAGCAAGGGATAGACATCGGCATGGGGTGGCGGCGGGTAGGGAAAGTCGCTGCCTTGCAAAGCCACGCGAGAGTCGATCAGCCAGCAGGCCACGCCGTGTAGATTGCGCAGCAGCGAGACCACGCAGAACTCGCGCCTGTGACCGAGCGGTTCGATCTCGCGCAGCACGATGGCCGCCTGACCGTGTTCGATCTGCAGCATGAGCGCCACGTTGTCGCAAATCAGGCCATGGTGGCGGCACCAGCGCTTGAGGGCCACGCCCAGGGTCGGCGCGCTCAGGCAGGAGCGGATGAGCATGCCGTAACTGCCCCAGGGCAGGCGCCGGCGGCTCCAGCCCAGCGATTCGTCGTCGAGTTCCTGCATCGCATGGCCCGACAGGCGCTCCATCTGCAGCGCGCTGATCCGCTGTGCGGTATCGGAAACAAGAGATGGCTCGATTTGTGCGGCGGCCAGCGCCCCCGAGGGGTCCAGAGCGCGCTCTTGGTAGACACGGACGATGGCCTGCACGAGTGCCATCGGCGTCACTGAGCGATCGCTTTTGCTTGGGCTGGGTGGTGGCGGTCTTTGGCGGGCCATGGCGCCAGTGTGTCCGATTTTGGGTCGTCTGCCCAATCGGCGTGCAAAATGGCATGAAATGCAACTTTTTTGCAGTCCCCGGGCGAGCGGTCTTCCCGTATCCTTGCGCACTCGGGTGGCCAAGTTCTTGCCGGCGCTGCCTACCTGCCCTGAGGGTCTTTCGATGTCCGTCCTTACAAGCCAAATCAACACGCGGTCGGCCGAATTTGCGGCCAATGCGGCGCAGATGCAGGCGGCCGTCGCCGACTTGCAGCTGCAGCTGGCCCATGCCGCTGCCGGTGGGGGCGAAGCAGCGCGCGCCAAGCATGTGGCCCGCGGAAAGCTCCTGCCGCGTGAGCGGGTGCAGATGCTGCTCGACCCGGGCACGCCATTTCTGGAGCTCGCGCCATTGGCGGCGCATGCCATGTACAACGGTGATGCGCCTTGCGCGGGCATCGTGGCGGGCGTCGGCCGTGTCGCGGGCGTCGATTGCCTGATCGTCTGCAACGACGCCACCGTCAAGGGCGGAACCTATTACCCCATGACGGTCAAGAAGCATTTGCGCGCACAGGAAGTGGCGATGCAAAACCATCTGCCTTGCATCTATCTGGTCGACTCTGGCGGCGCCAATTTGCCCAACCAGGACGACGTCTTTCCCGATCGCGATCACTTCGGCCGCATCTTCTACAACCAGGCCAATATGAGCGCCCAGGGCATCGCGCAGATCGCCGTGGTCATGGGCTCGTGCACCGCCGGGGGCGCCTATGTGCCAGCCATGAGCGACGAGACCATCATCGTGAAGAACCAGGGCACCATCTTTTTGGGTGGCCCGCCGCTGGTCAAGGCCGCCATTGGCGAGGTGGTGTCGGCCGAAGACCTCGGCGGTGGCGACGTCCACACCCGCCTGTCGGGCGTGGCCGACCATCTGGCGCAAAACGACGCGCACGCCATCGCCCTGGCGCGCCAGGCGGTGGCCACGCTCAATCGTCGCAAGCAAGTCGACGTGAGCCTGCAAAAGCCGGCAGCGCCCCTGTATGACCCCAAGGAGCTGTGCGGGGTGATCCCGACCGACACCCGCAAGCCCTACGACGTGCGCGAGATCATTGCCCGCATCGTCGATGCCAGCGTGTTCCACGAGTTCAAGGCCCGCTTTGGCGCCACCTTGGTCTGCGGCTTTGCGCATATCGAGGGCATGCCGGTGGGCATCATCGCCAACAACGGCGTGCTGTTTTCCGAGTCGGCGCAAAAAGGCGCGCACTTCATCGAGCTGTGCTGCCAGCGCAAGACGCCGCTGGTGTTCCTGCAGAACATCACCGGCTTCATGGTGGGGCGCAAGTATGAAAACGAAGGCATCGCGCGCCATGGCGCCAAGATGGTGACGGCCGTGGCCACCGCCAGTGTTCCGAAGTTCACCGTCATCATTGGCGGCAGCTACGGCGCAGGCAACTACGGCATGTGCGGCCGTGCCTATTCGCCTCGGTTTTTGTGGATGTGGCCCAATGCCCGCATCTGCGTGATGGGCGGCGAGCAGGCCGCCGGCGTGCTGGCCACCGTCAAACGCGATGCGCTGCAGGCCAAGGGCGGCACCTTGTCGGCCGAGCAAGAGGAAGCGATCAAGCGCCCGATTCTTGAGCAGTTTGCCCACCAGTCTCACCCCTACTACTCCAGCGCCCGCCTGTGGGACGACGGCGTCATCGATCCGGCCGACACCCGCCGCGTGCTGGGCCTGGGCCTGTCGGCTGCGCTTAATGCGCCGATTGGGGACCCCAAGTTTGGCATTTTCCGGATGTAGTGTGTATGATTTAATAAATTCATACACATCAGCGGGAGCCCAAATGCGAACCAACATCGTGATTGACGACAAGCTCATGGCCGAAGTCATGGCCACGGGCCGTTTCAAGACCAAGCGGGAGGCGGTGGAGGAGGGTTTGCGCCTGCTCAAGCGGCGCCAGGTCTATGACGGCTTGCTGGCCTTGCGCGGCAAGCTGCATTGGGACGACTCTGACCAAGGCTGGGCCGATTACCGGAACAATCAGTCAGCCCTGAAGGCCAAAGGCCTGCCTCACGATGCCTATGCGGTGTTGCCCCCGCAGGGCGAGCCCTCGCCGCCCGCCCGTGTGGCCCTGGCTGCAGAAGCTGCGCCCAAGCCCTACCGTGGACGCAAAAAGCCATGATGCTGGTCGATGCC
>CANHBU010000067.1 GCA_947458345.1 Comamonadaceae bacterium | reverse complement strand
CTTAGCAGCGCCTTGCATCGCTCCCGTCCGACCCCGGCACGCGCTGGGGCCTGACAAGCAGGCGCGGCCAGGCAGGCCGGGGCCGGCCCGGGTCTGGCCCGATGCTCTTCGGCATGGCATGGACCTTCAAGGCTGGCGCAAGCAATTCAATCGGGCCGCATCCGCGGACCTCTGCGATCAAGCGTTTGATCGTGGTGGGCTTGCTGCTGGCCTTGCTGGCCGCCGCCTGGGCGGCATGGTGGCATGGCCCGGCGGTGCCGGTCGAGCCGGTCACGCGCCAGGCCATCGTTGAATCGGTCGTGGCCACTGGCCGGCTGCAAGCGCCGGCGCGCATCGAGATCGGTGCCGAGGTGGCGGGCACGGTCGATCGGGTCGGCGTGCGCGAGGGCGAGCAGGTCGTGGCCGGGCAAATGTTGCTGACGCTGGTCGATGCCGAAGCGCGTTCTGCGCTGACGCAGGCGCTGGCGGTGCAGGCGGAGGCGGCCGGCCGGCTCGCGCAGCAAGAAAGCCTGAGCGCTCCGGTGGCCCAGCAAGCTGAGCTGCAAGCGCAGGCCGCCTGGTGGGCGCTGCAGCGCGACCATGGCCGCGTGCAGGAGCTCGTCAGCCAGGGTTTTTATTCTCCGCAGCGCCTGGACGAGGCCCGCCGCGCGCTCGATGTGGCCGCCAGCGCCCTGACTTCTGCCCAGCTTAACGCCCAGGCCCATCAAAGCCAGGGCATTGAGCCCGCCCTGGCGCGGGCGCGCCTGGCCCAGGCGCAGGCCAGTGCCCGCATCGCGCAAGCCCGGCTCGCCCGCCTGATCATTCGCAGCCCCGTGCCCGCCCGGGTGCTGAGCCGGCAGGTCGAACCGGGCGCCATGGCCCAGCCCGGCCGCGTCTTGCTGGTGCTGGCCCAAGCAGGCGATCTGCATATCGATGTGAGCATCGACGAGCGCCACCTGCGCCTGCTGCGCTTGGGCATGCCCGCTTCTGTCGTGGCCGACGCCTATCCGCTGCAGCCTTTTGAGGCCCGCCTGTGCCAAATTGCGCCGGCGGTCGACCCCGACCGCGGCGCGCTCACCGCGCGGCTTTGCCTCTCAGGCGCGCCGCCTTTTCTCAAGCCCGAGATGACGGTTTCGGCCGAGCTCGTGGCCGGCCGTCAACCATCGGCGCTGGTGCTGCCCACGCCCCTGGTGCGCGATGCCGACCAGGCGCAGCCTTGGGTGCTGGTGCTGCGCCAGGCCCATGCGGTCAAGGTGCCGGTGCAGCTGGGCCTGCGCGGCATTGGCTACAGCCAGATCACCGAGGGCCTTAACGAGGCAGACCTGGTGATTGCGCCGACACAAGGCGTCTTGCCAGGCGACCGGGTGCGCGCAGGTGGGCCGCGCGCACCGGCTGCCATCGTTGATGTGCCGTCCTTTGTGCGTTAGTTTTTTTCGCTGTCCCCCAGCCCCACGCAGTCCCCATCACGACCGAGCCATGCCCCACCAAGAGCCTGTCCAGACAACGCCGCCCAAGGCCCGGTGGGGGCTGCGGCGATGAGGGCGGCGCGGCCGGCGCTGAGCCGATGGGCGCGCGTGCTGCCGCTGCGGTGGCTGCTGGCCCTGCGCTTCCTGCGTGAGGGCCGGGTGCAAAGCAGCTTGGTGCTGGCCGGGGTGACCGCTGGCGTGGCCGTCACGGTGTTTTTGACCCAGTTGATTGCGCAGCTACAAAACACGATTGTTGAGCGCGTCATGGGCTCGCAGGCGCATGTGGTGATGGCGCCTTTGCAGGAGCAGCTGTTGCGCCAGCCGCCCACGCAGGCCGTTGCCGCGCAGCTGCAGCCGCGCCTGCAGCGCCAGCGCGCGGTCGATCAGTGGGAGCGTATGGCCGATCTGGCCCGGGCAAGCCCGGGTGTGCTGGCAGTCTCTCCCGTGGCCAGCGGCCCGGCTCTGGCCACCCGCGGCGCTGCCTTTCAGAGCGTGACGCTTTTGGGCGTGCGGCCGCAGGACTATCGGCGCGTGGTCCGTATGGACGCTTACATGACGGCCGGGCGCTTCGAGATCGCAGGCCAGCAGGCCCTGATCGGTCGCGAGTTGGCCGACGACCTGGGCCTGCAAGTGGGCGACAAGCTGCGCGTGAGCACCGGTGTGCGCACCGAGGTGCTGACCGTGGCCGGCTTGTTCGACACGGGCAGCCGCGAGATCAACCGCCGGCGGGTGTTCATCACCTTGCGCCTGGCGCAGACCCTGCTCGATCTGCCCGGCAGTGTCTCGGTCATCGACCTGAGCGTGGCCGACCTGTTTGGTGCCGACGCCGTGGCCGATCGGCTGCGCGAGCAGACCGGCCTGCGCGTGGACAGCTGGATGCAGACCAATGCCGGCTTGCTCAACGCCTTGTCCAACCAGACCATCTCCAACAACCTGATCCGCGGCTTTGTGGTGGCCATCGTGGCGCTGGGGATCTCCAGCGTGCTGGTGGTCAGCGTGGTGCAAAAGCAGCGCGAAATCGGCATCTTGCGTGCCATGGGCGCAAGCCGGCGTGACATCATGGGCGTGTTTTTGCTGCAAGGCGCCCTGCTGGGCCTGCTCGGGTCGGGCCTGGGCGCTGCGCTGGCCTATGGTCTTTTGGTGCTGTTCTCGCACATCTTCAAGAGCCCCGACGGCAGTGCCATGTACAGCGCCCAACTCGATCTGGCTCTGGCGCTGGCCGCCAGCGCGCTCGCTTGCGTGATCGGCCTGCTGTCGGCCTTCATGCCGGCGCGCCGCGCCGCGCGCATGGATCCGGTGCAGGCCATTCGCGCATGAGTCCGGATCCGGGTCCCGTCCTCGAGCTTTGCGAGATCCGCAAGAGCTACGACGTGGGCACCGCGGTCGAGCACGAGGTGCTCCACGGCATCAGCCTGAGCCTGGGGCCGGCGCAATTCGTCGCCTTGCAGGGCCCCTCGGGATCGGGCAAGAGCACCTTGCTCAACATCATCGGCCTGCTCGAGCCGGCCACGGGCGGGCGCATGAGTTTGGCCGGCCAGGACACGGGCGCGCTCAGCGACGCGCAGCTGACCGAGCTGCGCGGGGCGGCCATCGGCTTTGTGTTTCAGTTCCATCACCTGCTGCCGGCCTTTACGGCGCTGGAAAACGTGCTGATGCCGCTGATGATTGCGCACGGCTCGGTGCAGCCTGCCGACGAGGCACTCGCGCGCGACTTGTTGGACAGCGTCGGCTTGAGCCAGGCCCTGGCCAAGCGGCCGGGTGAACTCTCGGGCGGCATGCAGCAGCGCGTCGCGCTGGCCCGGGCGCTGGCCCGCCGCCCGCGCCTGATCCTGGCCGACGAGCCCACCGGCAATCTCGACCGCGTCAGTGCCGACGAGGTGTTTGCGCTGCTGCGCCGATTCAACCGTGAGCACGGCAGCGCCTGTCTCATCGTCACCCATGACGCCAGCCTGGCCAGCCGTTGCGATCGGCGCATCGAGCTTGTCGACGGCCATCTGCTCGCGCCGCCCGCCCTGGCTCAGGCCTGACCGGTCAAGCCGGTGTAATCCTGGCGCGTCGCGGGGTCGACCGAGTCGAGCACTTTGCGGTAAGAGGTCTGATGGCGCGCCAGCAGACGCGCGCAGGCCACGGCCTGCGATTTGCAATACCAGTGGCAGCTGTGCTGCATCAAAAGAATTTCGGCAAGCAAGGTGTAGGCCTTGGCCGAGGCGGACGTGCCCTCAGTGGGCTGCGCAGCCCGCGACAGTGCCTGCGCATGCAGCTGCACCAAGGCGCGCATGTCGATGCTCGAGCGCTCGAGCCATGCGGCCGGCCCGCCCGCTTGCTCGAGCAGCCAGGCCAGCGGCCAAGCCAGTGTGACGATGCGGGTGCGCTCGGTCGGCAGCCGTGCAAAGTCGCTGGCAAACCGTGCGAACTGTTCGGCCAGGCGGCGCTCGGACGGCTCGAGCACTGTCCAAATCGCTTGCCGGCGCTGCACATCGTTTTCACCGAGCGCACGCAGATAGCCTTCGCTGAGCGTTTGCATGAGCGCCTCGATATCGTAGGGCCGCAGATGCGCCGCCAGCAGCCCGATGCGGCCGCGCTCGCGGCGCGATTTGAGCGACCAGACCAGCACGGCCAGCAGCAGGGCGGCAAGAAGCAAGAGGTCCATGGGGTCTGTTTCGTGTACGGGCCCATGCGGGCTCAGGCCGGCCGCCGGTTCATCAGCGCCATGCCCAGTGCCACCGCCGCAATCGCGGCCAGCACCCCGGGGGTGACCGCCTCACCGAGCCACAGGGCGCCGCCCATCAAGGTAAACAGCGGCGTGAAGAAGGAAAAGCTCGATACCCGCGTGGCCGGATAGCGCCCGAGCAGCCACATCCAGGCCAAAAAGCTCAGAAAGCCGCCCACCGAGGCCTGCAGCGCCACCGACGCCCAGGCTTGCACGCTGTAGCCCAGCTGCCAGCGCTCGCCCAAGGCCAAGGACAGAAAAGGCAAGAGCGCCGCACTGACGCCGACCTGGTAGAGCAGCAGCTTTTCTGGCCCGATGCGCGTCAGGCCGCAACTGCGGATCACCACCGTGGTCAGGCCCCAAAACAGGCCGGCCGCCAGCCCAAGCAAATCGCCCACCAGCGTCGGTCCCTGGGTGTGCAGCAGGCCTTCGCGCAGGGCGAAGGCCACGGCGCCAAAGGCCAGCAGCAGGCCCGCCCATTGCGGCCCGCGCAAGCGCTCATCGCGGATCCACAGCGGCACCAGCAGCGCCACCCAGAAGGGCGAGGTGTAGAGAAACACCGTCAGCCGCGAGGAGCTGGTGTATTGCATGCCGATATAAATGCAGGAGAACTCGGCGGCAAAAAGCAGGCCAGCGAGCAAGCCGGCTCGCTCGCTGCCATCGCGCACCCACAGGGCAATGCCACGCCAGCGGCACCACAGCACGAGCAGCAAGGTGGCACCGGCCAGGCGCAGCCAGGCCTGAAACGCCGGCGGCATCTGCGTCAGCGTGAACTTGATCAGCACCTGCTGCATGCCCCACACCAGGCAGCAGGTCAGCAAAATCACGATGGCCAGCGTGTCGAGCCGGTCCTTGCGCTGCGGATGCAAGCGGCTCATCGCTTCACGGCGAGGCGCTCAAGCCGGTGTGAAAGCGGCTGGCGTGGTAGAGCAAGGGCGCGCGCGGCCCGCCGCTGGTGCAGCGCGTGACTTCGGCGATGAAGACCACATGGTCGCCCGCGTCGTGCTGGCTCACGGCCTGACACTCGAAGACGGCGGCGCAGCCGTCCAGCAGGGGCGCTCCGCCGCGGCTCCAGCCGTGTGCCAGATCAAGCCAGCGCCGCTCGCGCGGGCCGGCAAAGCGCTCGCCCAGGGCCTGCTGGTCGGCGCCCAGCACGTGGATCACCTGGTGCGAGGCGGCCGCAAAGACCGCCATCGAACTCGAACTGCGGCCCAGGCTCCAAAGCACCAAGGGTGGTTCGAGCGAGACCGAATTGAAGGAATTGACCGTCAGCCCCGCGCGCTGTCCATCGGCGCCGCAGGCGGTCACCACCGTCACGCCGGTGGCAAAGTGGGCCAGCGCCTGGCGCAGTTGCTGGCTTGAAAACTCGGTGTCCGGGGTTTGGGCGGGCGGTGGGGCAAGGGTCATGGCGTTGCAGGGTGGGCCTGGGTGCGCGGCTTTTGCGCTGCGTCCGTTGTGGCGCGCGGGCCGGTCGGGCCGCCGCGCCGCATTGTCCCCGATCCTGCCCGTCCGCCCTGGCGGGCCAGCAGCCGTGCGCTGGCCGCGCCAATGCTGCCTGCCAAGATCAGGACATCTTATTCATGGCCCTCGGTCTCTCAGACCGTGTTCATGCCTTGGCCGGCGCCACGTTGACGCCGACCACCCGGTGGCGATCGATGGCTGCCTGAACCGCACCGCTGGCGCGCATGCGCTCGGCAAAATCGGCCAGGTACAGCGGCGCTGCGCTCAGGCGCCTGGAGCAGCCGATGGCTTGCTGCACGCTGGTAAAGCACCCCGGCAAAATCGTGCTGCCCGGCAGCTTGGCCTGGTCGGCGATCAAGCGGGTGCGCAGCCCCGACAAGGCCTCCAGGCCCTGGGCGGCGAAGGCCTCAAAGGACTCGTCGATCGTGCCGGTGAGCACCAGCTCGGCATGCGCCAGGGTGCGCTGCAGGTAGAGCGTGTAGGCGCCGCTGGCCATGGCGGCAATGCGCACGCCCGGCCGGTCGACTTGCTCCACCGACTCAAGCGGCGACCCGGCCGGCACCAGGTAGCTGGCCTGAATTTCCAGATAGGCCGGCGAAAACGCCACCGTCTTGGCCCGGGCCGGCTCGTCGGCCATGAAGGCCACGTCCCATTGGTCCTGATCGACCGCATCGCCGAGCAGGCCGGGCGAGGCAAAGGGCACGAACTGCAGGCCCACGCCGAGCTCGCTGGCCAGCGCCTTGGCCAGATCGGGCACGATGCCCTCGTGCACGCCAGGCGGCGTGCCGCGATTGATCAACAGGAAATTCGACAGATTCAGGCCCACGCGCAGGATCCCGCGGGGGGCCAGCTCCTGGCGGGCGCTATCGTTTTGCATGCTCTTGTCCTCCTCAAAACTTACCGGCCGCACGAGCGCCGCGCCTTGATTTTCGGGCTCGCACAGGATTGGGGGCGATCGGATCGCCCCTGGCGGCTTGCTCTTGACCGTCTCCTAACGGGCCTCGATTGTGAGACCAAATTTAACGTTTCTTCGGCAGCATGATCGATAAGATGCCCACCGCCCAGTGGTCGACCTGCTATCGCGCGTTGGCCGCTGCAAGCGAGCCCCTGGCCACCCGCTGGGTTGACGGCTTGTCTGAGGAGATCTCACATGAACAGCTTTGATCCGGATGCGCTGGAGTGTCTGGCCGCCATCGTCGAAGAGGGCGGTTTCGAGCGGGCGTCCTTGCGCCTGTCGATCACCCAGTCGGCGGTGTCGCAGCGTCTGCGCGCGCTCGAGTCGCAGACGGGCACGGTGCTCATCGTGCGCAGCCGGCCGGTGCGCCCGACGCTGGCTGGCCAGCTTTTGCTCAAGCATGCCAAGATGTCGCGCCTGCTGCGTGCCGATCTCGAGCTTGAGCTGCGCGAGCTGACCCCGAGCAAGGCCGCTGGGCAGCGCGAGCACGAACGCGTGGCCATTGCGATCAATGCCGACAGCATCGCCTGCTGGGCCCTGCCCGCCTTGAGCGACCTGGCGCGCCAGGGGCTGCCCCTGGAGGTGATCACTGACGATCAGGATTTCACTTTGCAGTGGCTGCGCGAAGGCCAAGTGCTGGGCTGTGTGACCGCGATCAGCCAGCCCCTGCGCGGCTGCCGCGTGCAGGCGCTGGGCGCCATGGAATACTTGGCCGTTGCCGAGCGCAGCTACGCGCAAAAGCACTTGGGCCCTTCGCGCGAGGGCACCGCCTTGCTGGGCATGCACAATTTTCGCAAGCTGCCTTTTGTGGCCTTTAACCGCAAGGACAGCGTGCCAGCGCAGCTGGTGGGGCGTGCGCTGGGCCTCAAAACGGTCAATCTGCAGCAGCTGTTCGTGCCCAGCTCGCAGGCCATGGTGCAAGCGGTGCAGGCCGGCTGGGGCGTGGGCGTGCTGCCTCGCCTGCTTGTGCAGCCCTTGCTCGAGCAGGGCATTTTGGTCGACATCCTGCCCGGACAGAGCCTGCATGTGCCGCTGTTTTGGCATTGCTGGAACCTGCAGTCGCAGGTGCTGGCTGCCCTGAGCCGGGCGCTGCAGGTCGCCGCCGCCCGCGATCTGCTCGCCCCCGAAGTCCTGGCCGCCGCCTAAGCGCGGCGGTGGGCCCCCACCTCTGCAAACCCGAGCACGGCGGTGGGTCGGCGCAAGCCGACGACAATGTGTCGATGCATCAGGGAACGGTCAAAGGCAGCGACCCTGGTCAAAAGGCGATACAAGAATTAGGCGCCAGTCCAGTCGCATCCGACATGTCCGCCGGACATGCGCAGCTGCATGCACGCCTTGCAGCCCAGCAACTGCGCATCGAACACCTCGAGCGCGAGCGTGACGATCTCGAGTCGTTTTCTCATGCCCTGGCCCACGATCTGCACTCGCCGCTTAGTGCGATCGACGGCTTTTCTGTCTTGCTCCAAGAATCCCTCGAGGCCCTGCCTGCGGGCGAGCCGCTGCGGCACTTGGCCGCCCGCGTGCGGGCCGGTGTCGAGCAAATGGGCGAGCTGATCGAGGCCGTGCGGGTGCTCTCGCGCTTGTCGAGCTCGCCCATGCAGTGCGGCCCGG
>CANHBU010000066.1 GCA_947458345.1 Comamonadaceae bacterium | reverse complement strand
CAGCCAGGGCCGCAGGTGGCCGGCCAGGACCCAAGCGTGCTCACAGGCCGCGCCGATATCGCTCCAGCCGCGCAGCCGAGCCTCACGCAGTTCGGCCTCGGCCCGCTCAAGCTGTCGGGTGTCAAGTCCGGGCAAGGACTTGATCCAGGCCAGCACCTCGTCGCACGATGCGCTGGCCGGGCAGGCACGCAAGAGCGCCATCAAGCGGGCGGCGGCGCGAGTGGTTGACAGCTTCCAGCCGGTCTCGTCTCGAATGGCCACGCCGCGGCCAGCCAGTAGTGCGACGATGCGCCGCGTCAGCAGGCGGTCCTGCGCGATCAGGCCTACAGGGTCTCGACCTTGCTGAAGGTGGCGCAAAACGCAGGCCGCTGCACGCTCGGCCTCATCCTGCCGGTCGGCTGCGCTTTGCAGCGCGATGCCGCCACGCGGCTCATCGTCTGGCGCCAAGGGCAGGGCCACCGCGCAGGGCCCCAGGCGCTGCATCAAGGCCTGGGCCAGGGGATCGCTCTGCCAACCCTCGAGCACCACCAGCAAAGGCGTCTGCTGCTCGAACAAGATATCGGTCTCGTAGGAGGAGCTGCCCGCCCAGGCCAAAGCCAGTTGTGCCACCGACGCCTCATGGCGCAAGGCCTGAGCGCCCAGCCCCGCCGTCAACTCATGCGTCAAGCGCTCACGCCAGAGCGCTCGCTCTTCAGGCGCGATCGCCGCCGCCCGTCGAGCCAGCGAGACTGCCGCCTCCATGAGCGGGGCCATCAACACGTCGCGCTGGGCCGACAGGCCCAGCTGATCGAGCCAGTGGGCGGCCGACAGCTGATCGAAAGCGGCCTGCTCGCGCAGGTCATGCTCGGCCGCTCGGTAGCCACCGCGGGCAGCCCAGAGGCTGCGCGCCCAGTTTTGCGTGGTCTCAATCCGCGGCAGAAGACACACGCGCCCCGCACGCCGCACCCAGGCCTGCCTCGCCTGCGCCATCAGTTGCGCGTAGGGGACGAGCACCACGCACGCCGACGGGTCGCAGCCACGCTGCGCCATCAGATGCTCGATGGTCTCGATCAGTGCATGCCAGCGCCGCTGGCTGAAATGCTCGCAAGTCATCGGCTCCGTCACAACAAGGGCTCGCAAATCATGGGTGGGGGATGGAGTTGGGCCGACAAGGCGATGGCCAGGCCACGCAAAGCAGGAGTTTCTGCCACAATTTACTTCACTTTATCCCGAACCCCGCGATCCCGGAAAGGAAGCCCATCATGGCCAGCGAACTGATCAAGCATGTCACCGACGCCAGTTTCGAGACCGACGTCCTGCAGTCGAGCCAGCCGGTGCTGGTCGACTATTGGGCGCAGTGGTGCGGCCCATGCCGAATGATCGCGCCCATCCTCGACGAAGTGGCCAATGGCTACCAGGGGAAATTGCAAATCGCAAAAATGAATGTCGACGAGAACCAGGACATTCCGGCCAAATTTGGCATTCGCGGCATCCCCACCTTGATGTTGTTCAAGAACGGGCAACTAGCGGCCACCAAAGTCGGGGCCCTGAGCAAAGCGCAACTGACCGACTTCATCGATCAGCAACTGGCCTGAGGACTGGCCTAAGGACTGGTCTGATAGCTGGCCCGAAAGCCGGTCCGAAAGCTGGCCTGATGGCTGGCCTGACAGGGCGCTGCAAAGTCGCCCCCAACCAAGCTTGGGCGGGGTTGACTGGCAATCGGCTGGCGGCTTTCGTTTGGCAGCCAATTTGTCTGTCATAATGCGGCGGAATTTCGATTCGGCTCGATAAGCCGAACTTGTGGGGAAAGGCCCGACAGGCCTGCGCTGCCCCTTGCTGCAAGCTCCCCCCATCCCCATTTCTTTTGCATCCCCGCCGGGGATGAGCTCTGACGCAGGATTACCCATGCATCTGAAGGAACTCAAGGCACAGCACGTGTCTGAAGTGCTCAAGCAGGCCGAGGCCCTTGAGATCGAAAACGTTGGCCGCATGCGCAAGCAAGAGCTGATGTTTGCCATCATCAAGAAGAGGGCCAAGACCGGTGAGACCATCGTCGCCGACGGGGTTCTCGAGGTGCTACCCGACGGCTTTGGTTTCCTGCGCGATCCCGATTCGAGCTACACCGCCTCGACCGACGACATCTACATCAGCCCCAGCCAGATCCGCCGCTTCAATCTGCACACCGGCGACATGATCGAAGGTGAGGTGCGCACGCCCAAGGACGGCGAGCGCTACTTTGCGCTCAACAAGCTTGACAAGATCAACGACCGCGCGCCCGAGCAAAACAAGCACAAGGTGATGTTTGAGAACCTCACGCCGCTGTTTCCGCGTGAGCAGTTCAAGCTCGAGCGCGACGTCAAGGCTGAGGAAAACCTGACCAGCCGAATCATCGACATCATCGCCCCGATCGGCAAGGGCCAAAGGGCCCTGCTGGTGGCGCCCCCGAAATCGGGCAAGACGGTGATGATGCAAAACATCGCCCACGCCATCACCGCCAACTACCCCGAGGTGGAAATGATGGTGCTGCTGGTCGATGAGCGCCCTGAGGAGGTCACAGAGATGCAGCGCAGCGTGCGCGCCGAAGTGATTTCATCGACCTTCGACGAGCCAGCTGCGCGCCACGTGCATGTGGCCGAGATGGTCATCGAGCGGGCCAAACGCCTGGTCGAATTGGGCAAGGATGTGGTGATCCTGCTCGACTCGATCACCCGCTTGGCACGCGCCTACAACAACGTGCTGCCCTCCTCCGGCAAGGTCCTCACCGGCGGCGTGGACGCCAACGCGCTGCAGCGGCCGAAACGGTTTTTCGGTGCCGCGCGCAAGATCGAAGAAGGCGGCAGCCTGACCATCATCGGAACGGCCTTGGTTGACACCGGCAGCCGGATGGACGAGGTGATCTTTGAAGAGTTCAAGGGAACTGGCAACTGCGAAATTCACCTGGACCGGCGACTCTACGAGAAGCGGGTCTTCCCGGCCATCAACCTCAACCGCAGCGGCACCCGCAAGGAAGAGCTGCTGCTGGCGCCGGAGATTTTGCAAAAGTCGCGCATCCTGCGCCAATTCATGTACAACATGGATGAGATTGAGTCCATGGAGCTGATGCTCAAGAACATGAAGGCGACCAAGAACAACCACGAGTTCTTTGACATGATGCGCCGGGGCGGTTGATCGAAGGCCACTGGCCTTGGCTGCGCTGGCAGAAAAATATGACACAATAGAGGGCTTTGCGGAAAGTGCTGCTGGATGGTTCCGGCTGTGGCTGCCGCACATGAAAGGAAAGACCATGAAAGACGGCATTCACCCCAATTACCGCGAAGTTTGCTTTTTGGATATGTCCAACAACTTCAAGTTCGTCACCCGTTCCTGCGCGAACACCAAGGAGATGATCAAGATGGACGACGGGCGCGAACTGCCCCTGTTCAAGCTCGACACCTCTAGCGAATCTCACCCTTTCTACACCGGCACGCAAAAATCGGTGGACAACATGGGCGGTCGCGTCGAGAAATTCCGCAACCGCTTCGGCAAGAGCGCAGCGGCCAAGTAAGCGCCTGGCGCTTCCAAGAACGGCAGCCTGCAAGCAGGCTGCTTTTTTTTGTCTTAAGACATGTAAGCGGCAGGCCCGCACGAGCGCCACAGGCGCCGCACCTGCCGACGCGGGGGCAAAATAGAACCTCATGCGACCCCAGTGCGATCTGCCTTGAAGCTCCCCTCACCCGCCATCGTTGCCGATGCCGCCGTCCGGCGCCTGCCCCGGGCGGCGCTTTGGCTGTTCTGTATCGCCTACGTGCTGGCCGGCTTCGTCGGCCGCGGCCCCTGGAAGTCGGCCGATGCGACCGCCTTCGGCACGATGCAAGAGTTGGTGCTCGGCCTGAGCGACTGGCTCGAGCCGCAGGCAGCGGCCCAGCACGGGGGCTATGACCGCCTGCTGCCGTTCTGGCTCGGTGCCGGCGCGATCCATTTGCTGCCCTTCCTGCCGGCCGACCTGGCATCGCGGCTGCCCTTCATGGCCCTGCTGGCGCTGACGCTGGCCGGCACCTGGTACGCCGTCTATCACCTCGCACGCAGCCCTCAAGCGCAGCCGGTGGCCTTTGCCTTCGGAGGCGAAGCCAATCCCCGGGACTATGCCCGTGCGCTGGCCGATGCGGCCCTACTGGCCTTGCTGGCCTGTCTGGGTCTGGCGCAGCTTGCTCACGAAACCACCCCGGCTCTGGCCCAGCTCGGCTTTAGCGCCCTGCTCTTTTATGCGCTAGCAGCCGGGCCGCAGCAGCATGGCATGCGCAACGCGGCAGTCGCTGCACTGGCTTTGGTTGGCCTGGCGCTCAGCGGCGCGCCCAATGTGGCCCTGCTCTTTGGCCTGGGCGCCGGCCTGATCGAGCTGTGGGACCGCCGACACAGCGCCCGCGGCTGGACACTGTTTGGCTGGAGCGTCCTGATCATCGCCCTGGCCACAGCCAGCGTGCTGCTGGCCTGGCTGCTGGGCTTGTGGCACTGGCGTGTTGACACCGCGCAGTGGGGACAAGCGGCAGCCCAGAAATCGCTGGTGAACCTGCTGCGCTTGTTTGTCTGGTTTATGTGGCCTGCCTGGCCGCTGGCCTTGTGGACCCTTTGGCAGTGGCGCCGTCAGCTCGGCAGCCGGCATGTGGCTCTGCCCTTGTGGTTCTTGACCGTGGTGTGCGTCTCGACCTTGCTGACCACCGCATCGGACCGCGGTCTGTTGCTGGCTTTGCCGGCGCTGGCCTGCCTGGCCGCCTTCGCTCTGCCCACGCTCAAACGCAGCGTGGCCGCCTTGATCGATTGGTTCACGCTGCTCTTTTTTTCCGTCTGTGGCCTGACCATCTGGGTCATCTGGATTGCGCTGCAAACCGGGGTACCCCAAAAACCGGCCGCTAATGTGGCGCGCCTTGCGCCCGGATTTGAAGCGAGTTTTTCGCTGCTGGCCCTGATAGTGGCCGTGCTGGCCAGCCTGGCCTGGGCCTGGCTGGTCAAGTGGCGCACCGGGCGCCATCGCAGTGCCCTCTGGAAGTCCCTGGTCCTGCCGGCTGGCGGGGCAACCTTGTGCTGGGTGTTGCTGATGAGCCTTTGGCTGCCCCTGCTCGACCACGCCCGTGGCTACCAAGCTCTGGTGCGCCAGGTGGCCCGCCATGTCGACCGCCAGGCCTGTGTCGAGACCTTGGGCCTGTCAACGGCACAATCGGCAGCCCTGCGCTACCACGCCGATTTGCAGCTGCGCGTGGCCCAGTTGCAGCCGCAGTGCCCTGCGCTGGTGGTGGACCGACAGGCACAGGCGCGCCTGCGCAGCCAGCTCGATCCGAGCCTTTGGACCCTGGTGGCGGCAGCGCGCCGGCCTACCGAGAAAAGCGACGACCTCTTGATCTACCGCCGCAGCCCCCGTGAGTGAACTCAAGATCCTGGGGCGGCATGCGGCCACCGTGCTGGTCGGCCAGCTGGCCATCATGGCTTTCGGTGTCGCCGACACCGTCATTGCCGGTCGGCACAGCGTAGACGCGCTGGCCGCGCTGTCGGTGGGCTCGGCCATCTACATCAGCGTCTACGTCGCCCTGATCGGCATCGTGCAGGCCTTGCTGCCCGTCTGGGCCGAGATGCGTGGCGCCCGGCGCGAACACGAGGTCGGACGCTCGGTGCGGCAGAGCCTGTATCTGTGTGCCTTCGTTGGCGCGCTGGGCACGGCCGTGCTGCTGCTTCCGGGCCCGCTGCTGCGCTGGGCCCAAGTGCCCAGCTCCATGCTGGCGCAGGTCGAGCTCTATCTGCAGATCCTGGCCGTCGCCTTTGTCCCGAGTCTGCTGTTTCGGCTCTACAGCACACTGAACCAGGCGCTGGGCAAGCCGCTGTTGGTCACCTGGCTACAAGTGGGCGCACTGGCCGTCAAAATTCCGCTTTCGATCTGGCTCGTCGGTGGCGGCGCGGGCATGCCGGCCCTGGGCGCAGCCGGCTGCGCCTGGGCCACCTTGGTGGTCAACTACGCGCTGCTCATGCTGGCCCTGCATTTCCTGCGCACCCAGGACATCTACCGGCCCTACCGACTGTGGGCGCCCATGGAGCGCATCGACTGGAGCCAAATTCGGCAGTTCCTGCGCATAGGCCTGCCCGGCGGCCTGTCCTACCTGGTCGAGGTCACCTCCTTTACGCTCATGGCCGTTTTCATTGCGCGCCAGGGCGCAGTGGCCGCAGGCAGCCACCAGATCGCCTCGAGCATGACGGCCGTGCTCTACATGGTTCCGCTGTCGCTGGCCCTGGCCACCAGCGCCCGCGTTTCGTTTTGGATCGGCCGGGGCGATGCGCTGCAGGCGCGCCGGCTGGTGCATATGGGCCTGGGCCTGTGCCTGTTGTGCGTGCTGCTGAGCACCTCCGTCGTGACGCTGCTGCACCAGCGGATCGCGGGGCTTTATTCGCCCAATCCGGAGGTCGTTGCCCAAGCGGCGGCCCTCTTGCTCTGGGTGGGCCTGTATCACCTGGCCGATGCCACTCAGGCCATGAGTATTTTCCTGCTTCGCTGCTACCGGGTGACCCTGCTGCCGCTGCTGATCTACGGCATCATGCTCTGGGGAGTGGGCCTGACGGGCGGCTACTGGTGGGCCTACGAGGGGCTGCAACTGGGGCCGCTCAAGCTTGCGGCAAGTCCCTCCCCGCAAACCTTCTGGATCGCCGCCAGCGCCGCCTTGGGGATCGTGGCTGCGGCCTTCGTGCTAATGCTGCGCAGCGCCGTGCAGCGCAGCCTGCACAGCCCTGCCCCACTACCCATCAAGCTGCCTTGAGGTCCTGCGGCGCGTCGAGCCGGTGCACGCGCGAGGCGGGGAACACGATGGAAAAGCGCGATCCCCGACCGGGCTCGCTCTCGATATGAAGCACCGCACCATGGCGCTGCACCACATGCTTGACGATAGCCAAACCCAGGCCCGTTCCGCCGCTGTCGCGTGAGCGGCTGCGGTCGACCCGGTAAAAGCGCTCGGTCAGGCGCGGCAGGTGTTCGGCGGCAATGCCCGGCCCGTTGTCCTGCACCGAAAACTCTCCGCTGCCATCGGGCAAAAGCTTCCAGCTCACCGCGACGCGGCCCTCGGCCGGCGTGTAGCGGATGGCATTGCTGACCAGATTGGACAAAGCGCTTTGCAGTTCGGTCGCCACGCCGGCCAACTGCGCCGGCGCTTCCTGCACAAACTCAACCACATGGTCCATCCGCCCCATGTTGGGCAATAGCGCGCCGGCATCGATCTCGCACTGGGCCAGCAGCGTATCGACGCCGACCCTGTCGTCAAGGCTGGGCAGCGGGCTGCCTTCAAGGCGCGAGAGCGTCAGCAAATCGTTGACCAGGGTCTGCATGCGATCGGACTGCGTCGCCATGAGACCGAGATAGCGCCGCACATCCTGCGGCGGCAGCTCCAGCGTCTGCAAAGTCTCCACGAAGCCCGACAGCACAGTCAAGGGCGTGCGCAGCTCGTGCGAAACATTGGCCACAAAGTCCCTGCGCATGGCCTCGGCCTGCTCGATCAGGGTGACGTCGCGAGAAAGCAGCAGACGTTGCCCCTGACCGTAGGGGTGTACCTGCAAAGACAGACGCACTGGGCGCGACGGCGTACTTTCGCGCCCGGAGATGGTCACCGGTGCCGAAAAATCTGCCGCCGCCACGTAGGCGTTAAACACCGGGTCCCGGATGAGGTGGGCCACATGCTGACGCACATCGCGGGCGGCATCGAGTCCGAGGTGACCGGCAGCGGTCTGGTTGCACCATTCGATCCGGCCCTGCGCATCGAGCAAGATCACGCCATTGGGCGAGGCCTGTATCGCGGCAAACATTTCCTGCAGCCGCAGCCGGCTCTCGCGCTGCGCGCGCAGGCGCCAGCGCAGCAGCCGGTGCACCCGGTCGGCCATTTCGCCCAGCAAGCCCGCTCCAGCGGGCGGCTCAGGCAGAACTTCAACTTGCGTATCGTCGGCGCGCTCGAGGCTACTCAGCTTGATCAGCCAGCCCCGCAAGCGCAGCAAGCGCAAGGCATCGAGATAAAAGGCGATCAAGGCCATCAGTACCACGCCGACCAAGGCCCCCGGCCAAGCGGCCACGACCGCGCCGATCAGGCCTCCGACCGCCAAGAACACCGAAAAAGACAGCCCCCTGGCCAGCATCAATCAAGCACTCCGACCGGGGCTCGACGTGAGCCGGTAGCCAGCGCCCCGCACCGTCTCCACCATGGAGCCGGCATCGCCCAGGGCCTCGCGCAGGCGCTTGACATGCACATCCACCGT
>CANHBU010000065.1 GCA_947458345.1 Comamonadaceae bacterium | reverse complement strand
AGCGTGACCGAGCAGGACCATGCGCTGCTGCACAGCCTGGGCGAGGACCTCAAGTTCGTCTTCATCACGTCGGCAGTGACGCTGCAAGCCGGGCAGCAGTGGGCGGTACAGGTCAGCGTCAGCGGCGCGGCCAAGTGCGAGCGCTGCTGGCACTACCGCGACGACGTCGGCCACGACAGCGCTCACCCAAGCCTGTGCGGACGCTGCACCAGCAATTTGTACGGCGCTGGTGAACAGCGCCGCATCGCCTGATGGGCAAGGTCAAACACTCGGCGGTACGGGGCATGCTGCCCTGGCTGGCGCTGGCCCTGCTGCTGACGCTGCTCGATCAGCTCACCAAGGTGCTGGTGCTGGGCGCCTTCGAACACGGGCAGGCCATCCCCGTGACCCATTTTTTCAACCTGGTTCGGGTGCACAACAGCGGCGCCGCCTTTTCCTTCTTGGCCGACGCCTCGGGCTGGCAGCGCTGGTTTTTCACCGCCATTGGCGTGGTGGCCACGGTGTTCATTGTTTACCTGCTGCGCGCCCACCCTGGCCAAAAGCTGTTTTGCTTCGCGCTGGCCTGCATCCTAGGCGGCGCAGTGGGCAATGTGATCGATCGCCTGCTGCACGGCTATGTGGTCGACTTCCTCGACTTCCACTGGGGCGGCTGGCATTTTCCGGCCTTCAATCTGGCCGACAGCGCCATCACGCTGGGCGCCATCTGCCTGATCCTTGATGAATTGCTGCGCGTTCGGCGCAGCAAGTGAGCGCGCCAGCGGCCGGGCCGCCCACCGGCGCGGCCTTTACAGGGTCAAGATGGTGCAACCGGTGGTCTTGCGCGCCTGCAGTTCACGGTGGGCATCGGCCACGCGCGCGAGCGGGAAGCTCTGATCGATCTGAATCTTGACTTGGCCACTGGAGACCATGCCAAACAGGTCGTCGGCGATCTCCTGCGTGGCCTCGCGCGTCGAAAGGTGGGTAAACAAGGTCGGCCGTGAGGCGTAGAGGGACCCCTTGCCGGCCAGCACATTGATGTCAAACGGCGGCACCTTGCCCGAGGCATTGCCAAAGTTGGCAATCAGGCCGAAGGGGCGCAGGCAGTCGAGCGACTTCATAAAGGTGTCGGCGCCCACCGAATCGTAGACCACCTTGACCCCCTTGCCACCCGTGATCTCCTTGACGCGGGCCACAAAGTCTTCCTTGGCGTAATTGATCACATGGGCCGCGCCATGGGCCTTGGCCAAGGCGCACTTCTCATCAGAGCCGGCCGTGCCGATAAGCTGCAGGCCCAGCGCCCGCGCCCATTGGCAGGCGATCAGGCCGACGCCGCCTGCGGCAGCATGGAACAAGACGAAATCGCCTGCCTGCAGACCGCCCTGCGGCAAAGTGCGGCGCAAAAGATACTGCACCGTCATGCCCTTGAGCATCATGGCCGCGCCGGTCTCAAAGGAAATGCCCTCGGGCAGCTTGCAAACGCAGCGCGCCGGCATGACGCGCAGCTCGCAATAGCTGCCCGGTGGCTGGCTGGCATAGGCGGCGCGGTCACCGACCTTCAGGTGCGTCACGCCCTCGCCGACTGCCTCAATCACGCCCGAGCCCTCCATGCCCAGGTTCAGCGGCAGGGGCAAGGGATACAGCCCGGTGCGCTGGTAGACGTCGATGAAATTCAAACCCACAGCCTTGTGGCGGATGCGAACCTCGCCGGGACCGGGCTCGCCGACACTCACATCGACCAGTTGCATTTCTTCGGGGCCGCCGAAACGTTCAATGCGGACGGCTTTCGAGACGGTGCTGCTCATGGGTTTCTCCTTGTGATCGAGCGATTGCAAAACAAACCGCGATGGTGACACGAAATCGTGGAGCGCGCAGGCCGGACTGTGCGCTAACTTGGCGCTGACTTGGCGCCGACTTGTTGCTAGAGCCGCGCCGGTTACAGTGCAGCCATGGTCAACCGATTGACGCCGATCACCGCCGCCATGCTCACCACGTCGGCCCTGCTGTGGGCCTGCAACGCGCTGGTCGGGCGCTGGATACACGAGCAGGTGCCGCCGCTGACGCTCAACTGGATGCGCTGGCTGCTGGCGCTGCTGATTTTGCTGCCGCTGTCTTATCGCTTCCTGCGGCCCGACGGCCCCATCTGGCCGCATTGGCGCCGACTGGCGGTGCTGGGCCTGCTGAGCATCGGCGCCTACAACACCCTGCAATACCTGGCTCTGCAGACCTCTACCGCGGTCAATGTCACGCTGGTGGCGGGCAGCATGCCGGTGTGGACCTTGCTCATCGGCTGCCTGCTGCATGCACAGACCATTTCCGGGCGCCAGTGGCTGGGCGCTGCGCTGTCGATCGCAGGCGTTTTGCTGGTGCTCAGTCGCGGCCAGTGGGCGGTGCTGGCGCAGCTGCGCTTTGTCGCCGGCGACGCCTACGTGCTGCTGGCCACGCTGTGCTGGAGCCTGTACAGCTGGATGCTGGTGCATCCCAAGGAGCCCGAAAGCCTGCGCAGCCACTGGGCCGGCTACCTGATGGCCCAGGTTCTTTTTGGCCTGCTGTGGTCCACGCTGTTCGCCGGCCTGGAGTGGGGCTTGGGCTCGCCCCAAATCCTCTGGAGCGTGCCGGTGGTTGCCGCCATCGTTTTCATCGCCGTAGGCCCGGCCGTGCTGGCTTACCGGTTCTGGGGCATCGGCGTGCAAAGGGCCGGCCCGCAGGTGGCGGCGTTTTTCAGCAACCTCTCACCGGTGTTTGCTGCCGTGCTGTCGACGGCCCTGCTTGGGGAAGCGCCGCAGCTCTATCACCTGCTGGCCTTCGCCATGATCGTCGGCGGCATCGTGATCTCCTCACGGCGCTAGCGCAGCGCCCAGTCGCCGATGAGGAGCGCGAGCAGTAACGCCGCGCGCTGGGCTCAGAACGTGCCGGGATAAGCTCCGCCGTCGAGCAAGATGTTTTGCCCAGTCATGTAAGCGGCCTGCGCGCTGCAAAGGAAAGCACAGACCTCACCGAACTCCTCGGCGGTGCCGAAGCGGCGCGCCGCAATGGCCTGACGGCGGGTGGCGACGACCTCTTCGATGCCCTTGCCCAATTTGGCCGCCGCCACAGCCTGGGTGGCGCGAAGGCGATCGGTGTCGAAGGCGCCGGGCAAGAGGTTGTTGATCGTCACGCCCTGCGCGGCCAGATCGCTGCGCGCCAATCCCGCCACAAAGCCGGTCAGGCCGCTGCGCGCGCCATTGGACAGGCCCAGGATGTCGATCGGCGCCTTGACCGAGCTCGAGGTGATGTTGACGATGCGCCCAAAGCCGCGTGCCGCCATGCCATCGACCGTGGCCTTGATCAGCTCGATCGGGGTGAGCATATTGGCATCGATCGCATCGATCCAGGTCTGGCGGTCCCAGCTGCGAAAGTCGCCCGGCGGCGGCCCGCCCGCATTGGTGACCACGATGTCGAAGTCGCGCCGCAGCCCAAAGATGGCTTGGCGCCCCTGCACCGTGGTGATGTCACAGGCCAGTGCCTGCACCTGCGCACCGAGCTGGGCCTGGGCGCGCAGCTGCTCGGCTGCCTGTTGCAGCACCTGATCGCCGCGCGCCACCACGAGCACGTTCACCCCTTCGCGCACCAGGGCCTGCGCACAGCCCAAGCCCAAGCCCTTGCTGGCCCCACCGACCAGGGCCCAACGGCCCGCAATCCCCAAATCCATCGCACTTCTCCTTGATTAAAAACTTCGTCGCAAAAATCCGAAGGGCGCGCCAGCTCAGCTGGCCACCGGCCGACGCTTTGCCCACCCCAAGCCCAGCGGGTGCATCAGATGCGCCCGCGCGTGACCACATACACGCCCGCCAAGACCAGGGCCGTGCCCGCCAGCACCCATGCGCTGATGAGCTCGCCCAAAATCAGCCCGCTGAGCACGAGCGTGACCATGGGGCCGACCATGCCCACCTGCGCGGTCAGGCTCGAGCCGATGCGCTCGATGGCCATCATCACCAGCAGCACCGGCGCGACCGTGCAGACGGTGGCATTGATGAGCGAGAGCCAGAGCACCTCGGGCGCCACCGCAGCGGCCGCGATGGGCCGAAGCCACAAAAACTGCAAGATGCAACACAGGCAGGCCACCGTGGTGGCCAGGCCCACCAGGCGCAGCGAGCCCAGGCGCTGCACCAGCTCGCCGCTGTAGACCATGTAGACGGCATAAGACAGGGCACTGGCAAAGACGAGGGCACTGCCAAGCAGCACCGCCGGCCCTTGCAAGGCCAGCTCGTGCGCAAACACGATCACGATGCCGCTGTAGCTCAGCGCCATGCCCAAAAACTGACGCAGCCCCACGCGGCGGCGGTACAGCAGCAGACCGAGCAAGGCCACCAGCGTCGGATTGAGGTAGAGGATGAGGCGCTCGAGCGAGGCGCTGACGTACTGAAGCCCCAGAAAATCGAGGTAGCTCGACAGGTAGTAACCGATAAAGCCGAGAAACAAGACGCCGCGCCACTGACGCCCAGTCAGGGGCGCCTGTCCACGGCCGGCCCACCAGGCCATGAAGAGGAAAAAAGGCAGCGCCAGCAGCATGCGGTACATGATCAGCGTCGCCGGATCGACCGCGTGGCGGTAGGCCAGCTTGATGATGATGGCCTTGCCGCTGAAGGCAACCGCGCCGACGGCGGCCAGCGCCAAACCCGCGGCCAGCTGCGTGCGGTGGGCAGCCGACAGCGGCGAGCTGTGCTGACTCAAAATCCGACCGCCTGACCATCGCGGCGGGCGTCGCTGGCGGCCACATAGCCTTGCACCGCTGGCTCGCCGGCTCGCCAGATGAACTGGCCGGCACCGAAGTCCTGGTAGGAGTCGCTGATGACATCGAGTTCGTGTCCCAGGGCCTGCAGCTCGCTGATGGTCTGCGCTGAAATGCCCGCTTCGGCATTGATGTTGCAGCCCTGGTTGAAGCGCCAACGCGGCGCATCGCAGGCCGCTTGCGGGTTCTGACCGTAGTCGATCATGCGCACCAGGGTCTGCAGATGACCTTGGGGTTGCATGTTCCCGCCCATGACACCAAAGCTCATGACCGGCTGCCCCTGGCGGGTCAGGAAGGCGGGGATGATGGTGTGGAAGGGGCGCTTGCCGGGCGCAACGCGATTGGCGGTGTTGGCCGAAGCAGGGTCGGTGCTGAACCCATGGCCGCGGTTTTGTAAGCTGATGCCGAAGGTGGGCTCGACCACGCCGGACCCAAAGCCCATGTAGTTGCTTTGAATGAAGCTGACCATCATGCCGCTTTCATCGGCCGCAGTCAGGTAGATGGTGCCGCCCTTGACCGGATTGCCGGCCGCAAAACTCTGGGCCCGCAGAGGATCGATCAGCCGGGCACGGCTGGCCAGGTAGGCGTCATCGAGCATCTGGTCGGGCGACAGATCCATGCTGCGTGGCTCAGCGACGTAGCGGTACACATCGGCAAAGGCGAGCTTCATGGCTTCGATCTGCAGGTGCTGCGAGGCCGCACCGTCGACAGGCAGGCTGGCCAGATCGAAGTGTGAGAGGATGCCCAGGGCCATGAGCGCCGCGATGCCCTGACCGTTAGGGGGGATCTCATGGACGGTGTAGCCCCGGTAACTCTTGGCGATAGGCTCAACCCATTCGGGTTGGTAGCGGGCCAAGTCAGCCACAGTCAGGCTGCCACCGTTGTCGGCTGAGAACTTTTGCAGGGCGTGCGCGATATCGCCCTCGTAGAAGGCCCGTCCCTTGGACTGCGCAATGGCACGCAGGCCGCGCGCGGCGGCGGGGAATCGAAACAGCTCCCCAACCTGCGGGGCTCGGCCCCACGGCAAGAAACTCTGGGCAAAACCGGGCTGCGACTGCAACTCGGGTGTGGCAGCCGCCCACTTTTGTTGCACCACAACCGGAATAAGGTAGCCACGCTCGGCCACTTCAATGGCCGGCTCCAACAGGTCCGCAAAAGGCAGTTTGCCAAACCTTTCAGACAGAGCCACCCATGCAGCCACCGCACCGGGCACTGTGACCGAGTCCCATCCACGCTTGGGCGGCGCGTTCTGCCGGCCATACTTGCGCTCAAAATAGGCTGGCGTCCAAGAGGCCGGGGCCGGTCCGGAGGCGTTCAGACCCTGCAGGCGCTGGCCATCCCACAAAATACAAAAGGCATCAGAACCCAGGCCGTTGCTGACTGGCTCGGTGATGGTGAGGGCGGCCGCTGCCGCAATAGCCGCGTCCACCGCGTTACCGCCCCTGAGCAGCATGCGCAGGCCCGCCTGCGCAGCCAGCGGATGCGAGGTGGAGACCACATTGCGAGCAAATAGCGGCAGACGGGTGCTGCTGTAGGGATTGCCAAAATCAAAGGACATTGCCGTTATTCCAAGGTGATCTTGCGATCCTGGATGATCTTTTTCCACTTGGCCGACTCCAGGGCCATCATGCGGGCAAACTGGGCCGGCGTGCCGCCCACGGGCTCTATGCCCAGCCGGGTCAGCCGGTCGATCGCATCGGGATCACTGAGCACCTGACTGGCCGCCGCGTTCAGCCGCTGCACCATGTCAGCCGGCAGGCCCTGGGGACCGAAGAGGCCAAACCAAGTAACCGACTCATAGCCGGGCAGCACGTCGGAGATGGGCGGCAGGTCGGGGGCCAGCGGCGTTCGTTTGGCCGACGTCACCCCAAGGGCGCGCAAGCGGCCATCCTTAACATGGGGCAAGCCGGTGGGCAGGGAGTCAAACAGCACATCGATCTTGCCACTGACCAGATCGGGGATGGCCAGTGCCGTGCCCCGATAAGGTATGTGGAGCACAAACAAATTGGCCTGCGATTTGAAAAGTTCGGCCGTCAGGTGAACGATGGTGCCATTGCCGCTGGAGGCATAGTTGAGCCGACCCGGATTCTGCCGCGCATGATCGATCCATTCCTTGATGGTCCTGGCCGGCGATGTATTGGGCACCAGCATGATGCTCGGCGCATTGCCCAGATGCGAGATTGGCGTGAAATCGCGAACGGCGTCGTAGGCAATTTTGGAGTTCAGGTTCGGACCGATTGAATGGGTGCTGCTGGTCGAGAGCAACAGCGTATAGCCATCGGCCGGCGCCTTGGCCACAATGTCCGACCCCAAGGTTCCGCCTGCCCCGGGCTTGTTGTCCACCACCACCGGCTGCCCCAGCCGGTCAGCGAGCTTCTGCGATACCGTCCGGGCAAAAAGATCGGTTGCGCCCCCGGGGGGAAAGGGCACCACCAGACGGATGGGTTTGATCGGGTAGGTCTGGGCTTTGGCCAGAGGAGCCGTGAGAAGGGCTGGGAGTAAGGCGCCAGCCAGCACCATCAGTCTACGGTAGGTCATGCGCCCTATTTTGGCAGAGCGCCGACCATCGCCCGCAGCGACCTCGGGATCGCCCAGCGCGACCATCCGAAATGACAGCGGCCCCTGCCGGGGCCGCTGTCCAAAGGGCGTAACTGTTGTTCAGTCCTCGACGAAGGTCTCCTCGCGCTTTTTCTTGACCGCCGGTAAAAGCACGATGATCAGCATCAACACGGCCAGACCGAGCAAGGTGGCCGATAGCGGACGCGTCACAAACACCGACCAGTCGCCGCGTGAGAGCAGCAGCGCGCGCCGCAGGTTTTCCTCCATCATCGGCCCAAGAATAAAGCCGAGCAACAAGGGCGCAGGCTCACAGCCAAGCTTGAGAAACGAGTAACCGACCAAGCCAAACAGGCCGACGATCCAGATGTCGAACACGTTGTTGTTGGTGGAGTAGACCCCGATCGCACAAAACAGCACGATGGCCGGAAACAGGTAGCGGTACGGCACGGTCAGCAGTTTGATCCAGATGCCGATCAGGGGCAAATTCAAGATCAGCAGCATCGCGTTGCCAATCCACATGGACGCGATCAGACCCCAGAACAGCTCTGGGTTGCTGGTCATGACCTGCGGGCCGGGCTGAATGTTGTGGATGGTCATGGCGCCGACCATCAGGGCCATCACCGCGTTGGGCGGAATGCCCAGCGTCAGCAGGGGAATGAAGGAGGTCTGGGCGCCGGCATTGTTGGCCGACTCAGGGGCCGCCACACCGCGGATATTGCCCTGGCCAAAGGGCACCTCGCCGGGTTTCGGGCCGAGTTTCTTTTCTACTGCATAGGCCGCAAATGCGGCGAGCAAGGCGCCGCCGCCGGGCAAGATCCCAAGCATCGAGCCAAGGGCAGTGCCGCGCAAGATCGCCGGCGTAATCGCCTTGATGTCCTGCGCAGTCGGCATGATGCCCTTAACCTTGGAGGCAAACACTTCCCGGTCGCTCTCGGGTTGGGCCAAGTT
>CANHBU010000064.1 GCA_947458345.1 Comamonadaceae bacterium | reverse complement strand
GCCAGCCACTTTTGCGCCTGCTCCAGATCGCCCTGGCGCTCGGCGATCTGGGCGAGCATCAGATGCGCTTGCGCCATGCCCCGGCGCACACGCTGGTCCGAGCCTTCCTGGGCGGCCTGCGCGCGCGCCAGGCTCAGATAGCGCTGCAGGCTCGCCTGCGCCACGGCGCCCTGGGCTTGGTCCATCTGCAGCGAGCCCAGCAACAGCCAGCCCTCGGCAAATTGCGCTTGCTCTCGCGTGAGCTGCTCGAGCTGCAGCGCGCTTTCTGCATAGCGCTGGGCGTCGAGCAAATTGCGCGCGTAATTGAGCCGCACCTCGGCCGCAGCGCCAGGCGCGGCATCGAGGTATTGCCGCACCAGGGCCTCGGCCTGGGGAAGGCGCGGATTCATCAGCTCGAGCGCCAGATCGACGCCTGCCTGGCTGCGCGGCTGGGCCTGCAGCGCGCGGCGCGCCGCCTCCAGTGCAGCGGCTGTCTCGCCTGCGGCCAGACGCAGCCGTCCGATGGCCGCCAGCGCGGCATCGGCCGTCTTCGGGTCGGCCCGAGCGCCGGCCAGCGCCTGCTCGCCCACCGAGGCGGCGAGCTTTTTGTCGCTGGCGCGGGCGTAGAGCGCGGGCACCAGGTTCAACAGCCGCGGCCGCTCGAGCTCGGCCGTGAGCTCGATCACCGCTCGCAGGGCTTCGCCGCTGTCGCCCACCCGGTTCATGGCCAGCAAGATCTGCAGCACATAGCGGCTGGCTTCCAGCGATTTGGGGTGGGCTTCACGCCAGCTGCGCGCCACCTGCAATGCCGACTCGCCAGCACGCGCGCCCAGGGCCAGATCGGCCGCGCGCTGGTACAAGCGCTCGTCCTGAGTCTTGCGCGCGGCATCAAGCAGCAAAGACACGGCCGCGCCCGTCTCGCCGTTGGCGGCGTTCATTTCGCCTAACAGCACCTGGTAGAACAGCTGAGCGTTGGACGCACTTTGCCGGCGCGCATCGGTCGGCGCCGTGGTGCCAGGGCTCTGGGCGTGCACCGCCGGTGTGGCCAGAGTCAGGCCAAGCAGGGCCCAGAGGAGCGGCTTTTTCATTGGCTCATGATAATGGAAGGCTCAAGTTAACGCTTCCCAGTTTGATTGCGCATGCCTGAATTGCCCGAAGTCGAGGTCACCCGACGCAGTTTTGCCGGCCGTATCTCCGGCGCCCGTATCCAGGCCGCCCGCTTGGGCAAGCCGCTGCGCTGGCCTTTGGGCTGCCCCTGCGAGGACCTGACCGGACGCACGGTCGCCGGTGTGCGCCGGCGTGGCAAGTACCTGCTGATCGACCTTAAGCCCTCGGGCGTGCTGCTGCTGCACCTGGGCATGTCGGGCAGTGTCCTGTTCGACCAGGGCTTGCCGCCGCCAGGACGGCACGATCACTTCGACTTGGTCACCACCCAGGGCACGCTCAGGCTGCACGACCCGCGCCGCTTTGGCGCGGTCGTCTATGCCCAGGACGAGGGCGCAGAGCCGGCGCGCAAGCTGCTTTCGGGGCTGGGGGTAGAGCCGCTGGGCGGGCAGTTTGAGGCGCAGGCTTTCCACCGCGCGCTCAAGGACAAGAAAGCGGCCATCAAGCAAGTCTTGCTGGCCGGTCAGGTGGTGGTCGGCGTCGGCAACATCTACGCCTGCGAGGCGCTTTTCATGGCCGGTATCCGGCCCACCTTGCGCGCCTACCGGCTCAGCCGGCCACGCGCCGATCGCCTGCATGCGGCCATCTGTCAGGTGCTCGAGCAGGCGCTCGCCCAGGGTGGCAGCACCTTGCGCGATTTTTCCAATGCCATGGGGCAGGCCGGTCATTTTCAGCTCGCGGCCCAGGTTTACGACCGTGCTGGCCAGCCTTGCCGGCGCTGCCAGGCGCCGATTCGGCGCATCGTGCAGCAGCAGCGCTCGAGCTATTTTTGCCCCGATTGCCAGCGCCCATGAGCGCCCAGACCCGCGCACCGCAGCGGCGCAGCACGAGCGCAGCTGGCGCCCCCGACGTCTTGCTCAGCCCGACGCTGGTGCGAGCGTTTGCGCGGCGCCTGCTGGTCTGGCATCCGATCCACGGGCGCAGCGACCTGCCCTGGCAGGGCAGCCGCGATCCCTACCGGGTCTGGCTTTCCGAAATCATGCTGCAGCAAACCCAAGTGGTCACGGTCAGGGGCTATTACCAGCGCTTTTTGGAGCGCTTTCCCAAAGTGCACGATCTGGCGGCTGCGCCGCTCGATGAGGTGCTGGGCCTGTGGAGCGGTCTGGGCTACTACAGCCGCGCGCGCAATTTGCACCGCTGTGCCATCGAGGTGGTCGAGCGCTTTGGCGGTTTTCCGTCGACGGCCGAGCAATTGCAGAGCCTGCCGGGCATTGGTCCGTCGACGGCCGCAGCTATCGCCTCTTTTTGCTTTAGCGAGCGCGCCGCCATCTTGGACGGCAATGTCAAGCGGGTGCTCGCGCGGGTGCTTGCGTTTGAGGCCGATGTTGGGACCGGTGCCGGGCACCGACAACTGCTGGCCCATGCCCAGCAGTTGCTGCCGCCTGCCGATCGCATGCCCGCCTACAGCCAAGCCATCATGGACCTTGGCGCCACAGTCTGCCTGCCCCGCCAGCCTCAGTGCGGCGTGTGTCCGCTCGCTGGCCTGTGCAAGGCCCGCAGCCAGGACCAGGTGACGCTTTACCCGCTCAAGACGCGCAAGATCAGGCGCTCGAGCGTGCGGCTTTGGCTGCTTTGGGCGGTGCGTGCCGACGGGGCCGTCTGGCTTGCGCGCCGGCCGGAATCGGGAATCTGGGGTGGGCTGTATTGCCTGCCGGTCTTTGAGTCGGCGCAGGCGCTGCTGCAAAGCCTGCCCGAGCGTTTGCACCCCAGCGTGCAGGAGCAGCCGGCTTTCATGCATACATTGACCCACCGCGATTTACACCTGCATCCGCTGCGCGTGCTGGTCGACGCGCGGCGCGATCGGCTCGGCCAGGGCCAGTGGTGCAAGCTTGGCGAGCTGCCGGGTGTGCCGGCACCGGTGCGCAAGCTGCTGAGCGCTTGAGTGCCAGTCGAAGGCGCGCCGCTTAGCGCCCGCCTGCGTCGAGTTCGCGGTGGCGTTTGAGGGTGGCCCAGTTGCGGCTAAAGGCCTGGGCCAGGGCTTCGACCAGATAGACCGAGCGGTGCTGGCCGCCAGTGCAGCCGACGGCCACCGTGACGTAGCTGCGGTGATCGCGCACCAGGGGGGCGAGCCAGCGCTGCAAAAAGGTTTCGATGCCCGCAAACATATCGCCCACTTCCGGGCTCTCGCGCAGGTAGGCAGCCACGGGCGCATCGCGTCCGGTCAGCGGCCGCAGATCGCTTTCGTAGTGCGGGTTGGGCAGCATGCGCACATCAAACACGTAGTCGGCATCGAGCGGAATGCCGCGCTTGAAGGCAAAGGACTCGAACACCAGCGTCAGCTGGGCTGCTGGGGCCTGGATCAGCTCCTTGATGTAGAGCTGCAGCTGCGAGGAGCGGATCATGCTCGAGTCGATCACGTGCGCATGTTCGCGCAGCTCGCCCACCAGCTCGCGCTCGAGCTCGATGGCCTGCACCAGGGCGCGGCGCTGATCGCTCAGATCGGGGCGTGACAGCGGATGCAGGCGACGCGTTTCTGAAAAGCGGCGCACCAAGGTGTCGGTGCTCGCGTCGAGAAAGATCGGCATGATGGCCACGCCCTGCTCGCGCAGCAGGCGCAGCTGTGCCGGCACGGTGTGCAGCGAGGCCGCGCTGCGCACGTCCATCGCAATGCCGATCTTGCTGGCCCCATGCTCGCGCTCGAGAGCCACAAAGCTGTCGAGCAGCTGCGGCGGCAGGTTGTCGACGCAGTAGTAGCCGGCGTCTTCGAGCGCATGCAGCGCCACCGACTTGCCCGAGCCCGACATGCCGGTGATCAGCACCATTTCCATAGCCTGTGGCTGCGTCGGACTCATGATTGAAGCATCTCGCGCGCGTGCGCCAAAGTGGTGTCCGACAGGCGCTCTCCGCCGAGCATGCGGGCGATCTCGGTCACACGCGCCTGACCCTCGATGGCTTGCACCGTGCTGTGGGTGCGCTTGCCCCGGCTTTCCTTGGCCACCAGCAGATGGGCGTCGGCACAGGCGGCCACCTGGGGCAGGTGGGTGACCGCCAGCACCTGCCGGTCGCGGCCGAGCTGCTTCATGAGCCGACCCACGGTCTGCGCCACGGCACCGCCCACGCCCGCGTCGACCTCGTCAAAAATCAGGGTTTGCGCCTGCCCCAAGCGGCTGGTGGTCACGGCGATGGCCAGCGCGATGCGCGAGAGCTCGCCGCCGGAGGCCACCTTGCCCACCGGCCGCGGTGTCGCGCCTGGGTGGCCGGCCACCAGAAACTGCACCTGCTCCAGACCGCCTTGCTGGGGCTGCGCCAGCGGCTCGAGCTGCACTTCAAAGAGCCCGCCCTGCATGCCCAGACCCTGCATCGCAGAGGTGACCGCCTTTTGCAGGGCAGGCGCTGCTTTGGCCCGAGCCTGGCTGAGCGCCTGGGCCTGCTGGAGATAGGCCTGGCGGGCCTGCTGCGCCGCCTGCTCGAGTGCGGCCAGGTCGGCCGCTGCATCGAGCCGCCGCAACTCCTGCTGCCAGCTCTCGAGCAGCTCAGGCAGCTCGGCGGGCGCACGCTTGTAGCGCCGCGCCAGGCTGACCCACTGCGCCAGTCTTTCATCGAGGCCGGCGAGGGCCTGCGGATCGAGATCGGTGTGACGGGCGTAGCTGTGCAGGCCGTGCACGGCGTCTTCGGTCTGCGCCAGCGCACTGCTGAGCACCTCGGCGATCGCGGCAAAGCGCGGCTCAACTTGAGACTGCGCCTGCAGCAACTGGCGGGCGCGGCCCAGCAGGCTACAGGCGTTGGTCTCGGCCTCTTGCAAGGCTTCGATGGCCCCTTGCACCGCAGCCTGCAGACTCTGTGCGTTGGCCAGCCGGCTGTGCTGGGCGTTAAGGGTCTGCCATTCGTCGGCAGCGGGCGCGAGTTTGGCCAACTCGCCGATCTGCCAAGCCAGTCGCTCCTGTTCGCGCGCCAGGCTTTCTTGCGCCAGACGGGCGTCGGCCAGCGTTTTTTCTGCCTCGCGCCACTGGGCCCAGCGGCCCTTGAGCGGCTCGCTGGAGACGCCCGCATAGGCATCGAGCAGATGGCGCACGTCTTCTGCGCGGGTCAGGCTTTGCCAGGCATGCTGGCCGTGAATGTCGACCAGTTGGTCGCCCAGTTCGCGCAACTGCGCGGCCGTTGCCGGGCTGCCATTGATCCAGGCTCGGCTCTTGCCCTGGGCATCGACGGTGCGCTTGAGCAGCAGCTCTTGCGTGGCATCGATGCCGGCGTCTTCAAGCCAGCGGTGCAAAGCAGGCGGGCAGTCAAAGCAGGCGCTGATTTCGCAGCGCAGCGCACCTTCGCGCACCACCGAGGCCTCGGCGCGCGCGCCCAGCGCGAGCTGCAGGGCGTCGATCAAAATCGATTTGCCGGCTCCAGTCTGGCCGGTCAGTACACAAAAGCCGCCCGTCAACTCGACCTCGAGTTCGCTGACGATGATGAAGTCGCGCAAGAAAATGCTTTTCAGGCTCATGGCGCCAGGGCAAGAAAACAGTCAGATCGGCAAGCGGTGGTTCGCAAGGCGGGCGATCCCACCTCGTCAAGCTTATGGTACGCGAGCCCAAAGACCCTGTTAAGTGCCGCCCTCATTCCAGTGCAGCTTGCGCCGCAGGGTGTCGAAGTAGCTCCAGCGCTGCGGATGCAAAAAGCGCACCTGGTGCGGCGAGCGGCGCACCACGATGCGGTCGCCCAGCAGCAGCGAGGCCAGCGATTGCATGTCGAAATTGGCGCTGGCATCCCGACCGGTCACCAGCTCAATGGCCACCTCGCCGCGGTCGGACAGCACGATCGGCCGGTTCGACAGGGTGTGCGGCGCAATGGGCACCAGCAGCCAGCCGGCGATGGAAGGATGCAGGAGCGGGCCGCCCGCCGACAGCGCGTAAGCGGTTGACCCGGTGGGCGTGGCGATGATCAAACCGTCGGCACGCTGATTGGCCACAAAGCGCCCGTCAACCTCCACGCGCAGCTCGACCATGCCAGAGGTCGCGCCGCGGTTGACCACCACATCGTTCATCGCGGTGGCCGAAAAGACGCAGCGCCCGTCGCGCATGACGCTCGCTTGCATCATGGCGCGCGACTCTTCCTCGTAGTGACCCTCGAGCATGGGCTTGAGCACCGTCTGGTAGCCCTCAAGCGCGATGTCGGTGATAAAGCCCAGCCGCCCCTGGTTGATGCCGATCAGCGGCACGCCGTGGGGCGCCAGGCGCCGGCCGATGCCCAGCATGGTGCCGTCACCGCCAATCACCAGACCCAGGTCGCATTGCGCGCCGATCTGCTCGACGTCCAGCACCGGGTAGTCGCTCAGCCCGGTGTTGTTGGCCGTCTCCCGCTCCAGCGCCACCTCGCAGCCCTGTCGGTGCAGAAAATGGGCGATGTCCTCCAGCGCCGAACGTGAGCCGGCGGCCTGGTATTTGCCAATGAGCACGACATGGCGAAAGCGGCAGGTCATGGGCAAATTACATCACAGGGCCAGAGTCTGGGCGCCGGCGTTTGCCAAGCCCCACCGCGGCGCCGGCTGAGTCGGCGAAAAGCCCGCGCAAAAACCCCGCTGGATTCGTAGAATGCCAGCATGCTCGATGAACGCGCGAAGATGCTGCTCAAGGCCCTGGTCGAACGCTATATTGCCGATGGCCAGCCGGTGGGCTCGCGCACGCTCAGCCGGGCTTCGGGTCTGGAGCTCTCGCCGGCGACCATCCGCAACGTGATGAGCGACCTCGAGGAGCTCGGTCTGATTGTCAGCCCCCACACCTCGGCCGGTCGCATCCCGACGGCGCGCGGTTACAGGCTGTTCGTCGACACCATGGTGATGTCCCAACGCGATCCGCGTGCGCTCGAGTCCATGGTGGCGCCCTCGCTCGCACCCGATCAGCCGCAAAAGGTGCTGAGCAACGCCGCTCAAATGCTCTCGAGCCTGTCGCACTATGTGGGCGTGGTCATGGCCCCGCGGCGCACCTCGGTGTTTCGCCATATTGAATTCCTGCGCCTGTCTGAAAAACGCCTGCTGCTGATCATCGTGTCGCCCGACGGCGATGTGCAAAACCGGGTGCTGCTGACCGAAGTCGACTACAGCCCCACCGAGCTCATCGAAGCGGCCAATTTCCTCAACTCCCACTATGCCGGCCTTGGCCTTGAAGAGGTGCGCGAGCGTATCAAAAGCGAAGTCGAAGCGCTGCGCGGCGAGATCGGCACCTTGATGCAGGCGGCGGTGCGGGTGGGCTCGGAGGCGATCGAGTCGCGTGACGAACTGGTCGTGGCCGGCGAGCGCAACTTGCTTGCGGTGAGCGATTTTTCAAGCGACATGGACAGTCTGCGCAAGCTGTTTTCTTTGTTTGAGCAAAAAGCGCAGCTGATGCGTCTGCTGGATGTCTCGAGCCGGGCCGAAGGCGTGCGAATCTACATCGGCGGCGAAAGCCAGGTCGTGCCCTATCAGGAGCTGTCGGTGGTCACGGCCCCTTACGAGGTCGACGGCCAGATCGTGGGCACCCTGGGCGTGATCGGCCCGACCCGCATGCCCTACGACAAGATGATCCAGATCGTCGACATCACCTCCAAGCTCGTCAGCTCGGCCCTCAGCCACAGCCGCTAGGGGTGCGGTGGCAAGTGCCCGGTTGGGCGCGTCTGCGGCAGGGGCCAAGGCAGCCCCGCACGTCTAGAATGCAATGGAATGGGGCGTTAGCTCAGTTGGTTAGAGCAGAGGACTCATAATCCTTTGGTCGTCGGTTCAAGTCCGCCACGCCCTACCATTTGACTCTTGCGCAGCCTTTTGATCGACTCGGGTGGCTCTGCCAAGCCCTCTGGATGCCAGCCCTGGCTGGCCTTGAGGGCTGGCCTTGAAGGCTGGCCTTGAAGGCTGGGCCTGCTCAAGGGGCCTTTGGGGACCAGCAGCACACACATGAACTGGACCGAGCTTATCGGCTACGCAGCCGCTATCTTGACCACCGGCAGCTTCTTGCCCCAAGCGTGGTTAACTTTTCGCACCCGCGACGTCAGTGGCATTTCCCTGGGCATGTACAGCGTCTTTACGCTCGGTATTGCCTTGTGGCTGATTTACGGGCTGGCCGCAGGGGCCTGGCCGATCGTCTTGGCCAACGCCGTCACGCTGGCGCTGGCTGCTTCCATCCTCTGGATGAAACTGCGCTACCGCTGAGCGCTTGTCAGGTGTCCTGATCCGCCTCTTG
>CANHBU010000063.1 GCA_947458345.1 Comamonadaceae bacterium | reverse complement strand
GCATCGGGCTACCTGAGCCCGAGCACGTCAAACATATCGAACAGGCCGCGGCGCTGAGCGGCCAGAAAGCGCGCCGCGCGCAGGCTGCCCTGGGCGTAGGTGGATCGGCTGGCCGACTTGTGCGTGACCTCGATGCGCTCACCGGTGCCGGCAAACAGCACGGTGTGGTCGCCCACGATGTCGCCGCCGCGGATGGTGGAAAACCCGATCGTCGAGGGCTCACGCTCGCCGGTATGGCCGTAGCGCTCATAGACCGCGCAGTCCTTGAGGTCGCGGCCGATGGCTGCGGCGATCACCTCGCCCATCTTGAGCGCGGTGCCCGACGGCGCGTCGACCTTGTGGCGGTGATGCGCCTCAATGATTTCGATGTCGTAGCCGCTCGACAGCGCCTTGGCCGCCATCTCGAGCAGCTTGAGGGTCACGTTGACGCCCACGCTCATATTGGGCGCCATCACGATGGCAATGTCGGCGGCGGCAGCGGCGATTTGCTGCTTCTGGGCCTCGGAAAAGCCCGTGGTGCCAATGACCAGATTCAGGCCCATCTGGCGGCAGACCTCCAGGTGGGCCAGGGTGCCTTCGGGGCGGGTGAAGTCGATCAGGCAATGCCCGCCGTTCAGACCCTGATGCAGATCGCTGGTGATGCGCACGCCGCAAGACCGGCCCAGGCCGGCTGCTGCGTCCTGACCCAGATGGGCGCTGCCTGCGATGTCGAGCGCGCCGCTCAGGCGCAAGTCGTCGGCATCGAGCACCGCCTGGACCAGCATTTGGCCCATGCGACCACTGGCACCGGCCACCGCCACCTTCAGACCGTCACCCGCGGCGCTCACGGGCGGACCCCTTCGAGCGGGGGATAGGCCACAGCAGCGGGGGGTACGGGTGTGGCCGGTGCCGGCACTGCGGCGCTGGCCGGCGCTGCGTCTTGGGCGGCCTTGAGCTGCTCGGGGCTGGCCTGCAAGGGCGGCACCGCACCGAGTTTGCGCCGCACATCGAGCTGGGCGATGAACTCGGCCTCACTGGGCATGGCGTCGCCCTCGAAGCGCTCCAGCGCGTCGCCCCGGAAGAAGACGGTGTAGCGGTACATCCGGGTCTCACCGGTGCCGCGCTTGATACTGAAAACATAGTCCCAGCGGTCGGCGTGGAACAAGCTGGAGACCAGGGGAGTGCCCAGCAAATTGCGCACCTGCAGCCGCGACAGGCCCGGCGTGAGCTGTGCGACTTGCTCGCTGGAGATAAAGTTGCCTTGCAGCACGTCGCTGCGATACGGTGTCAGCCACTGGGTGGGCTGCACCAGCGCACGGGGTACAGAGGTGCAGGCACCGAGACCGACAGACAGGGCCGCCAGGGTGCAGACAAGCAAAGAGATGCGGTGACTGGCGGACATGAAAACACCAGGGCGGATATGATCAGATCATTGTAGCGGTAGCGATTTTTCAGCGCCCGCCGCAGCAACCCACACGCCTGCTGACACGCCCGCTGCAGCCGGGCGTGACCCGCCTGGCGCGTGTGAACCCATGAACAACATCAACGAGCTCAAAAGCACCGGTCTGAAAGCGACCTTGCCGCGGCTGAAGATCCTGGAGATCTTTCAGAAAGGGCGCCAGCGTCACATGACGGCCGAGGACGTGTTTCGGGTGCTGCTCGAGGAGCGCTCGGACATCGGCCTGGCCACCGTCTACCGGGTGCTCATGCAGTTCGAACAGGCCGGCCTGCTCAATCGCAGCAATTTCGAATCGGGCAAGGCGGTCTACGAGATCAACGAAGGGCAGCACCACGACCATCTGGTCTGCCTCGATTGCGGTCGGGTCGAAGAGTTCTACGACGCCGAGATCGAAAAACGCCAGCAGGCCGTAGCCCATTCGAAGGGCTTTGAGATCAGCGACCACTCGCTGGCCATCTACGCCAGCTGCACCAAGACCGCGTGCCCGCACCGCACAGACGGGCCGCCCCCAGGGGCCCGAAGGCTTGAGGGGTTCGGCCGAGAGGCAAGCTAGCCGGGGCTCAGTGGGGGCCCAATGGGGGCTCTCAGTGGGGGCCTGGCAAAGACCGTGCGCAGCCCAGGGCGGCTCAGCGCCCGTTCAGTCGCCCTGCTCCATGGCACGGCGGTGGCGCTCGACAAACTCCTCGTAGGTGTTGATGCCGCGCAATTGCAAGATGGCGTTGCGCACCGCCGCCTCGACCAGCACCGCAATATTGCGTCCGGCTTCAACCTGGATGACCACCTTGCGCACGCCGATGCCCAAGATGTTTTGCTGCAGGGGCTCATAGGGGATGCGGTCGTAATCGCGCTCGAGCGTCTCGCGGCGCACCAGATGCACGATGAGCTTGAGCCGCATCTTGCGGCGCACCGCCGTTTCACCAAAAATTGCCTTGATGTCGAGCAGGCCGATGCCTCGCACCTCGAGCAAGTTGCGCAGCAGATCCGGGCAGCGCCCTTCGATGGTGGTTTGGTTGATGCGGTACAGGTCAACCGCATCGTCGGCCACCAGACCGTGGCCGCGCGAGATGAGCTCCAGCCCGAGCTCGCTCTTGCCCAGGCCGGACTCGCCGGTGATGAGCACGCCCAGGCCCAGAATGTCCAGGAACACCCCGTGCATCGAGGTGCGGTCGGCAAAGTGCTTGGACAGGTAGGCGCGCAGCACATCGATGACAAAAGCCGCCGACTCGGGCGTGGCGAACATGGGCAGGTTGCCGCGCTCGCACATCGCAATGAGCATGTCGGGCGCGACCTGCCCATCGGCCACCACCAGCACCGGCGGCTCGAGCGTGATGATGCGATTGATACGCCGGCTGCAGTCTTCGACGCTGCCCCGGCTCAAATAGGCCACCTCACGCTCGCCCAGAATTTGCACACGATAGGGGTGGATGTAATTGAGGTAGCCCACCAGGTCGGCGCCAGAGCGCGCGGCGCGCACGGCCACCTCGTCAAAACGCCGCTCCGAGGCCTGCAGTCCGGCCAGCCACTGCCACTTGAGCGATTGCCGGTGGTCCTCAAACAGGACGTCGGCGCTGACACCGGTGGGCTTCATGCGGGCGCGCCCGGGCTCTCAGTGGGCCGCGTGCGCCGACTGCCAGCGCGCCAGCATGGCGTGCAGCTCGCCGGCACTGGCGCAGGACATGATTTGCTCGCGCAAGGCCGAGTCGCTGAGCAGCTCGGCGATTTCGGAGAGGATTTCCAGGTGCTTCTGGGTGGCCGCCTCGGGCACCAGCAAAAAGATCAGCAGGGCCACGGCCTGCTCGTCGGGTGCATCAAAGCCGATCGGCGTGCCCAGACGAAAAACGGCAGCCATGGGCGACTTGAGACCCTTGATGCGGCCGTGCGGAATCGCCACGCCGTGACCCAGGCCGGTCGAGCCCAGCCGCTCACGCGCAAACAGGCTGTCGGTGACCAGTGCGCGGTTCAGGCCGTGCTGGTTCTCAAACAGCAAGCCCGCCTCCTCAAAGGCGCGCTTTTTGCTCGTTGCCTCCACGCCAACGAGCACCTGGCTGGGGGGCAGGATCTGGGACAGGCGGTTCATGACAGTTGAGCCGCATTATGCACACCAGCGCGCCCGTGCGAGCGCGTCGGTTGCGAAAAAAAACAGGCCTGGCGCGGCCGGGCAACAGCCCGGCGGGCTCAGGCGTTGAGCACCGAGCCGTCGACCTGCCGCTTGACGGCGGCATGGTGGTGGTCCTGTACCCGGGTCTTGTGGCGACTGACCTGCCGGTCGAGCTTGTCGGCAAGCTCATCGACGGCCGCATAAAGGTCGGCATGGGAACTTTCGGCAAAAAGATCGCGGCCCTTGACATGAAGGCTGCACTCGGCCCGTTGACGGCGCTCCTTTTCCTTCATGTTGTCCACCGTCAGCAGCACGCGGACGTCAACCACCTGATCAAAATGCCGCGCAATGCGCTCGAGCTTGCTGATCACATAGCCGCGCAAGGCGGGGGTGACCTCCAGGTGGTGACCACTGATCGTCAGGTTCATGAAGAGCTCCTAGTCGTAGGGGGGCGGACACACAAGCCGACGGGGCGCAAACCCGGGGGTCGGCGAAGCACTCTCAGGACCATCATGCGCCGCCGGCCGCCACTTGGCAAGTGCGGCCGGAAAACAAGTGGGATTTGCCCTTAAAGCGCTGTTCAAGACCGGGGCAGCGGTGCCATAATGCCAGCTGTCGCCTCAATCGGAGACCGTCCATGGAAAGCAGCCCGAGTCGCTAGCTTTCAGCCTCGCCGCATCTCATGCTGGCTCAAGCGGGGTTGGAAGCGACCACCCCCACCCCGCCCCGTTTCGCGCTGGCCCTGCCAGGCAGCGAGACGTCCCGATCCACAAGATCCCGCAGGGAGCCCGCCATGCTCAACATTTTCACGCTTGCCAACGGACGGCTGTTCCAGGAAGAAATCGAATCGCTGGAAGAGCTCTCGCGCTTTGAGCCGATCTGGGTCGACCTGGAGTCGCCCACCCAAGAGGAAAAGCACTGGGTCAAGCAGCACTTTGGCCTGTCCATCCCAGAAGATGCGATGGACGAGGACATCGAGGAGTCGGCCCGCTTTTACGAGGAAGACAGCGGCGAGCTGCACATCCGCTCAGACTTCCTGATTGCCGACGCGGAAGAGCCGCACACCGTGCGGGTGGCCTTCATCTTGAACATGCACACCGGCGAGCACAAAAGCCGAGGCGTGCTGTTTTCTGTCCATGACGAAGATGTGCCGGTGTTTCGCCTGGTGCGCATGCGCGCACGCCGGGCGGTGGGCCTGATCGACGACGCCAAAGACGTGCTGCTCAAGCTCTTCGATGCCGATGCCGAGTATTCGGCCGACACCATCGAGGGCATCTACATCGACCTGGAAAAGGTCAGCACCAAGGTGCTTTCGGGCAACGTGACCGACGAGCTGGCCGGCGAGGTGCTCGGCGCGATTGCGCGCCACGAGGACCTGTCAGGCCGCATCCGGCGCAACATGATGGACACGCGCCGCGCGCTGAGCTTCATGATGCGCAGCAAGATGCTCCATGCCGAGCAGTTCGAGGACGCGCGGCAAATTCTGCGCGACATCGACTCGCTCGACTCGCACACCGCCTTCTTGTTCGAGAAGATCAACTTCCTGATGGATGCCACCGTCGGCTTCATCAACATCAACCAAAACAAGATCATCAAGATCTTCTCGGTGGCCAGCGTGGCGCTGCTGCCGCCGACCCTGATCGCCAGCCTGTACGGCATGAACTTCCAGTTCATGCCCGAGCTGCAGTGGGAGCTGGGCTACCCCTACGCGCTGGCGCTCATGCTGGCCAGCGCTCTGGTGCCCATGTGGTACTTCCGCCGGCGCGGCTGGCTCAAGTAAGGCGCCTGCAAAGGCTCATTGACAGGCTCTTTTAAAGGCTCCTGTTCAGAGCCGCCGGTCTCAATCGGCCAGCGCCAGCCAGCTGCTGCTGGAAGAAGACATCAAGAGGGCCAGCAGCTTGCGCCCGGGCATAAGCTGGGCCCGATCGTCGAGCTTGGGGCGCCTGGCATCGATCAGACGCGCGCCGGCATGCTCGGCCAGCAAGACATCAAGCTGTGCATGCAGCGGATGGGCGGCCAAGCAGGTGAGCACCTCATCGCCCGTGTCCGACAGGGCGGGCACGAGCCGGGCAAACAGCTTGTCGGCCCACTTGCCGCGCCAGTTTTCGCGGGCGCTGCGTGTGACCCATTTGCTCACATGGTGCGTCACACGCGGAGCGCATCCCACCAAAATCCAACGCGCCGTCTCGCGCCCGGGCCCAGCGGCCAGCAGCGGCGCGAGTTGCTCAAGGGCGTGGGACGCGTCGTCAACGTAAACAATGAGGGTCTGCATGGTGGGCTCCGGTGCGGTAAGTCAGTCTGAAAAATGAGCCCCTGGGGGTCGGCTCTTTACGCCGCACCCGGGTCTTGGGTGTCGACCGGCTTGCTGGCCGCGCGGCGCGCGACCCAAGAGCCGGCAGCCAGCACGCCAATCACGGCCACGGCATAGGTGGCCAGGTGCGCCACCACGTGCGGGGTGTGGCCCTTGGACCAAACGTCCTTGCCGCCGTAAAAGTCGAGCAGCAAAGGCTCGCTGACGATCATCTTGGCGGCGGTGAAAGCCAGCACGGCAGAGCCGGCCTGAATGATGATGGGAAAGCGCTCGACCAGCTTGAGCACGATCGAGCTGCCAAACACCACAATGGGGACGCTGACCAGCAGGCCGATGATCACCAGACCGAAGTCGCCGTGGGCCGCACCGGCGACGCCGAGCACGTTGTCTACGCCCATCAAGGCATCGGCAATGATGATGGTCTTCATCGCACCCCAGAAGGTGCTGACCACCGGGCCGTCGTGCTCATCGCCGCCCTGATCGGCCAGCAGTTTGTAGGCAATCCAGACCAGGCCCAGGCCGCCGACGAGCATCAGGCCAGGAATCTTGAGCAGCCAGACCACGCCCACCGTCATGACCGAGCGCACGATGATGGCGCCAGCCGTGCCCCAGAGGATGGCCTTTTTTTGCAGATGCGGCGGCAAGTTGCGGGCGGCCAGCGCGATCACGATGGCGTTGTCGCCAGCGAGCACCAAGTCGATCAAGATGATGGCCAGCAAGGCCGAAAACCAGGCAGGGGAAAACAGTTCCACAAATTTCTCCTTAAAGATGTTGTCGTAATGGAGCTAAGCCGAGCCACCCCCGAAAGGGTCTACCTGCAAGCAAGGACATAAGCGTAAAAAAAGAAACGCCTCGACCGAACCTTGACAGGTTTCAATCGAAGGTCTGGCTCGGTGGCCAGTGTCGCTGGCGCACCCAACATGCCGGGAGCGCAAGGCTCCGTAATGACGACATGCTGATCGGTGGGGCCGGCGCCGAAGGCTGTAGGAAAAATCGGACCCACCGGGGAGTTACTCCCCTTCGCAAGCATGGGATTACACCCCAAAGCGCTGGTTTTGGCAAGCCAGGCTGCCGCCAAGGCCCGCGCCGGTGGTCTGCCTCATAATCAGCGCCCGCCCCACCTGCGCCCTTTCCCTGCGCCCTTTCCCTGCGCCCTTTCCCTGCGCCCTTCCCCTGCGCCGTTCCATGCCCACTTTGCACATCACCGACCTCGAAGCGGCCATCAACTTCTGGCGCGAAAAAAGCCCGTCGCCCGACGGCTTTACCCTGGCGCCAGAGCTGCGGGCGCTGGCCGAGGTGTATGCGCTGATGGTTTACTACCGGCAAGACGAAGCCGATGAGGCCAGCTTTCCGGCCAAGGCCATGGCCGCTTGGCAAGCCTGGTACGACAGCACGCCCGACACGCCCTGCATTGCCATTTGCTCGACCAGTCAAGGCGACGACGTCTGCAAAGGCTGCGGCCGCAGCTTTGAGGAGGTGCAGCTTTGGCCTCAGATGACGCCGGGAGCCAAGCGGGCAACCTGGCGGCGCATCCTGCGCGAGGGCAGTGCCTGGCGCTTTGGCCGCTACGCCGACCGCGCGCTCGAAAAACGCCAGGCGGGCTCCGCTGCCTGAGCTCAGATGCGCCGTGCCAGCTCGGCCGCCTTGCCGATGTAGCCCTGCGGCGTCAGGGCCAGCAGGCGCTGCTTGTCGGCCAGCGGGATCTCCAGGCTCTCAATCAGGCGGTGCAGGTCTGCAGCGCTCACGCGGCGGCCACGGGTGACCTCCTTGAGCTTTTCGTAGGCACCGGCCACGCCGTGGCGGCGCATCACCGTCTGAATGGGCTCGGCCAGCACCTCCCAGGCCTGATCCAGATCGGCCGCCAGCGCTTCGTGGTTGAGCTCGAGCTTGCCCAGACCGACGCTCAGCGAACGGTAGGCGAGCACCGCATAGCCCAGGGCCACGCCCATATTGCGCAGCACGGTCGAGTCCGTCAGGTCGCGCTGCCAGCGGCTGATCGGCAGCTTGTCGGCCAAGTGGCGCAGCATGGCATTGGACAGGCCCAAATTGCCCTCTGCATTTTCAAAGTCGATCGGGTTGACCTTGTGCGGCATGGTCGAGGAACCGATCTCGCCGGCCTTGAGCCGCTGCTTGAAGTACCCCAGACTGACATAGCCCCAGATGTCGCGGGCCAGATCAATCAGGATGGTGTTGGTGCGCGCCACCGCATCAAACAGCTCGGCCATGTAATCGTGCGGCTCGATTTGGGTGCTGTAGGGCTGAAAGTGCAGGCCCAGCCCCTCGGGCTCGGCCGTCTCAACCACCCGCCGGCTCAAGGCCTCCCAGTCGAACTCGGGCCAGGCGGCCAGGTGCGCGTTGTAATTGCCGACCGCACCGTTGATCTTGCCCAGGATCTTGACGCCGGCCCGAGTTCGACTGGGAGGCCTTGAGCCGGCGGGTGGTTGAGACGTGTGCT
>CANHBU010000062.1 GCA_947458345.1 Comamonadaceae bacterium | reverse complement strand
GTCCTCCATCGCGGCGCGCGAGGTCTACCGCCTGGCCTCGGTGTATTGCGCCACCAAGCACGCGCTGTCGGCGCTGGCGCGATCGTTTCGCATCGAGCTGCAGGCCCACGGCATCAAGGTGACCGAGGTGGCCCCCGGCATGGTTGACACCGACATCCGCTCGGGCAGCACCCACCCCGATGTGCTGGCCTCGGTGGCCACTCGCAAGTTCAAGGCCTTGAGCGCCGACGAAGTGGCGCAGGCGGTGGTCTACGCGCTCAGCGCCGCCCCCAACTGCTGCCCCGACCTCATTGAGCTGCGCCCTCAGGGCTCGGCCTGATCGATCCAACTGCAACTTCCGGAGTACCCAGCCATGGCCACCCGAAAACCCGCGACCGTCGCAGCCAAAACTGCGCCGAAAAAACGCACCGCCCCCGCAAAAACAGCCGCCGCCAAAAAGGCGACGCCGGCCAAGAAGGCCGTGCCTGCGAAAAAGGCTGCTCCCGCCAAGGCTGCTCCTGCCAAGGCCAAGCCAGCTAAGGCCGCTAAGCCGGGCAAGCCGCCGAAGATCAACTGGGGGCCGCAATCGTTTGTGGCCAGCCACCTCAAGGACGCCGCCTTCAAAACCGGACTGCGCGCCTACGCCGCCTACCGCGACCTGAACGTCGAAAAGGCCACCGGCGGCGCAGTGCAGGCCCACGTGATCCGCTTGTTGGGCAAGTGCGACCCCAAGGTGGTGAGCATCCCCCACTACCACGGCGTGCAGTTTCAGATGCTCTACATGCTCAAGGGCTGGATGATCGGCGAGTACGAAGGGGCCGGCCGCGTCAAGATGACTGCCGGCTCTTGCTGGATTCAGCCGCCCGGCATTCGCCATCAAGTGATCGACTACTCCGACGGCTGCGAAATGGTCGAAATCATTTTGCCGGCCAAATTCGCCACGGTTGAGCTGTGATTTATTTACCCCCACACCCCAAGCACGGGAGTCGCCTGTGAAAAAACCTCAAAACCTCAGCCTGCTGAGCCTGATCATCCCAGCCATCGTGATTGCCGTCTGGCAGGTCATCGGCAGCCGCCCCGGCATGCAGGCCATGGTCCCGAGCCCGACGCTGGTGCTCGACGCCTGGTACGACTGGATCTTCGGCAAGCCCGGTGGCATGAGCCTGAACCCCTACCTGGGCACCTGGTGGTCCAACGTGGAGTACTCCGGCATTCGCGTCATTCAGGGCTTTACCTTGGCCATGGCGGTGGGCATCCCGCTGGGCCTGATGATCGGCTGGAACCGGCTGGTGGCCACCATGGCCGACCCCCTGGTGCAAGTGCTGCGTCCCATCCCCATCACCGCCTGGCTGCCGTTTTCGATTGCGGTCTTCGGCATCCGCGACCTCGGCTCGATCTCGCTGATCTTCGTGGGCGGCTTTTTTGCCATCGTGGTCAACACCACCCAAGGCGCGCGCGACGTTGACAAAAACCTGATGCGCGCCGCGCGCATGATGGGCGCGAGTTCCTGGACGCTGCTGTACCGAGTGGTGCTACCGGCAGCGCTGCCTAATATCTTCACGGGCATCCGTATTGGCATGGGCATCGCCTGGACGGCGGTGGTGGCCGCTGAAATGGTGGCGGTCAAGTCGGGGCTGGGCTACGTGCTGTGGGACGCCTATTACGTCGGCCGCATGGACATCGTGCTGGCAGACATGGCCTCCATCGGCATCATGGGCTATCTGAGCGATCGCCTGATCGTCACCATCGAGCGTCGGGTGCTGCGCTGGCGCCTGCTGCAAAACCACTGAACAGCCCAACAGGATTTTTAGCCATGTCTCACATTCACATCAAAGAGGTCTACAAGACCTACCCGGGCAACCCGCCGGTTGAAGCCCTCAAGGACATCCACCTGGACATCGCGCCGGGCGAATTTGTCGCCCTGCTGGGCCCCTCGGGCTGCGGCAAGTCCACCTTGCTCAACCTGGTGGCCAGCTTCGAGCCGCTCAGTTCAGGCACGCTCACCGTGGGCGGGCAGCCGGTGCAAGCACCGGGCCCCGACCGGGGCGTGGTGTTTCAGGAGGCGGCGCTTTTTCCCTGGCTCAGCGTCTGGGAAAACGTGGTCTTTGGCCCCAAGGCCCAGGGACAAAGCCCGAGCCAATACAAGGAGCGCGCCGAGCAGATGATCGAGTTGGTGGGACTGAGCGATTTCAAGAACCACCTGCCCATTCAACTGTCGGGCGGCATGCGCCAGCGCGTGGGCATTGCCCGCGTGCTCACGCTGGGCTCCAAAGTGCTGCTGATGGACGAGCCCTTTGGCGCGCTCGATGCGCAGACGCGGATGTCGATGCAGGAGCTTTTGCTGTCGGTGTGGGACAGGCTCAAACCCACCGTGATCTTCGTGACCCACGACATCGATGAGGCGCTGTTTCTGGCCGACACGGTGCATGTGATGTCGGCGCGGCCGGGCCGCATCGAAACCACCCTCAAGGTCGATCTGGCTCGCCCGCGCAACATCGACGTGACGGCCACCCCGGCCTTCAACGCCATGAAGCTGTCGATCCTGCACACCATCCGTGGCCACTGAAGGCATGCGCCCACAAAAAAGCCGGCCCGCGGGCCGGCTTTTGCTGGGGTGCCGCGCTTTAACGGCGGCCGCGGATCTCCCGCGCGATGCTGTCGTCAAACAGCTCGGAGGCCAGTTTGGTCACGTCGGTCTGAATCACGCCTTGCTTGAAAGATGCCTCGGCCAGACGAGCCACCTGATCACGGTCAAGAATGCCGCCGAGCTTGATCAGCTTGTGCGACTCGCGCGTAACGTCCAGCGGCAAGCCGGTGTAGGCCGAGTAGGTGTTGATGAACAAGTTAGAGTCCTTGGCCATCTTTTCCTCGGCGCTCAGGTAAGCCCACAGGAAGCGGCGAATGACTTCGCGGCGCTTGTTGTAAGCCTCGCCCGATGCGGCCAGCAGGCCGAGCTCGGAGCCCACCGCACGCGATTTGCTGTAGTCGACCAAGTTGGTGGCAAAGTAGGCGGCGCCTTCGGCGACCACGCCCGACTCAAAGGGCTCCCAGCTCAAGATGGCATCGACGTCGCCGCGCTTGAGCGCTTGCACGAAGGCCGTGCCGCCACCTTGCACATTGATGGCTTGGAAGGTGTTGTAGGTAATGTTGTTTTCCACCAGGGTCATGGCCCAGGCAAACCACACCGCAGAGCCCGGGGCCACCGCCACGCGCTTGCCTTTGAGGTCGTTCCAGTTATTGATGGTCACACCCTTGCGCACCACCAGGTACTTGGGCGAGGTGGCCACACCGGTCAGGCCGATGATGTTGCGCGAACCTTGGCTGGCAGCAATGGCCAGATCGGCAGGGCCGACGGCGCTGACGTCCACCGAGTTCGACAGCAAAGCGGTGCGGGCGTCGGCGTAGCGCACGAACTCGGCGCGCTTGACGTCGATGTTCATCTTCTTGAGCTCTTCCTCGACCAGGTGCAGCGGCGAGACGTGGCCGACCTTGACGTAGCCGATGGTGAGGGTTTCGCGGGTGGGCATGGGCGCGGGCATCGGGCCGATGGCCAAAGCCGATTGAACCAGCCCGACCAGGCCGATCACGGCGGTGGTCAGGATGCGTGCAGAAAACATGAAAAGCTCCTTGCAAGGTTGATAAAAACAGATCGGCGCATGAGCCGGTTGCCCGGTGCGCGTGTCCGGGGCGTAGTCTGCGCCGCAGCGACGCCTTTGTCGCAGACCCATCCCAATACCCCTAGGCCACACTCCAGCCTTGGCTGTATGAAGCCGGCCCGGCTAAGCACCGCTCTAAGATCGATTGTGTACAAATTAAATTCGACCCCGACCTATGGCTAACCCGCGCATCCCCTATCTGTTCTCCAACGACGGCCCGGCGCTCGCGCCGGCCCAAGGCAAATCCATCCTGGTGCATCTGGTGGTCAACGTGGAGCACTGGCAGTTCGAAGCCTCGATGCCGCGCACCATCATCACGCCGCCGCACGGCAAAGAGACCATCCCCGATGTGCCCAACTTCAGCTGGGCCGACTACGGCATGCGAGCGGGCTTGCCGCGCATCATCGAGGCGATCACCACGCGCGGCTTGCCGGCCTCCACCAGTTTCAACGCCGGCGTGATCCAGGCCTACCCGCGCGCAGCGCAGGCCATGCATGCGGCCGGCTGGGAGTTCATTGGCCACGGCGTGCACCAAAAAGCGCTCAACCACGCCGAGGGCGAAGAGGCGCTCATCATCACCGCGCTGGACATGATCGAGACCTTCACCGGCACCCGACCCCGCGGCTGGCTCAGCCCGGGGCTGCGCGAGTCCTTTGACACGCCCGAAATCCTCAAGCGCCAGGGCGTGGACTATGTGTGCGACTGGGTGGTCGACGATGTGCCGCGCTGGATGCACACCCAAGCCGGGCCGCTGCTGTCGGTGCCCTACAACGTCGAAGTCAACGACTCGATCATCTACGCCGTTGAAAAACACAGCTCGCCCGAAATGTACCTGCGCCTTGAAAACACCCTGCGGCTGTTCGAGCGCGAAGCCAAGACCCACCCGCGCGTGCTGGCCATTGGCCTGCACCCTCACCTCATCGGCGTGCCGCACCGCTTCGAATACCTCGAGCGCATGCTCGATCTGCTGATGAAGTCGTCCCAGGTGGGTTTCATGACGGGCAGCCAGATCGCCGACTGGTACGCCGACCAGGTGCCCGCCCCGAGCGCCTGAGACGAACCGATCCCCTCAACAAAACAAGACAAAACAAATCACACCATGGACCTCAAACTCAAAGACCAACGCGTCTTGGTCACCGGCGCCTCCCGCGGCATCGGCCTGACCATCGCGCTCGCATTTGCCCGCGAGGGCGCCCGTCCCATCCTGGTGGCGCGCAATCAAGACAACCTGGACAAGGCCCTGGCCCGCTTCGCGCAAGCCGGCCACGCCGCGCCGCAAACGGTGCTGCTGGACTTGGCCGTCTCGGGCTCCTCGGAAGCCCTGGGCGAGCAGGTGGGCGAGGTCGACATCTTGGTCAACAACGCTGGCGCCATTCCGGGCGGTGACATCGAGGCGGTGGGCGAGGCGCGCTGGCGCGAGGCCTGGGAGCTCAAGGTGCTGGGCTACATCAACATGACCCGGGTGTTTTTGCCGGCGATGCAAAAGCGGGGCCGCGGCGTGATTTGCAACATCATCGGCATGGCTGGCGCCATGCCGCGAGCCGACTATATTTGCGGCTCGACCGGCAACGCCGCCTTGATGGCTTTTACCCATGCCGTCGGCGGCGACAGCGTCAAGCAGGGCGTGCGCGTCTTTGGCATCAACCCCTCACCCACCCGCAGCGACCGCATGCAGGGGCTGCTCGAGCAGCAGGCGGCCAAGCTGCTGGGCGATGCCGCCCGCTGGCGCGAGCTCACCGGCCGCTACCCCATGGGCCGCCTGGCCGAGCCCAGCGAGATCGCCGAGCTGGCCGTGTTTTGTTCATCGCCGCTGTGCAGCTACCTCAGCGGCTCGGTTATCAACGTCGAAGGAGGGCAGATGTACGCCACATCTGCCAAATGAATATGAATGCTTATGAATTTCCCGAGCTGCGCGAAGGCGTGCGGCAAGTCGTCAGCCAGTTTGACTCGCGCTACTGGCAAGAGGTGGACGAGGCGCGCGCCTTCCCCGAAAAATTCGTCACCGCGCTGACCGAGGCGGGCTGGCTGTCTGGCCTGATCCCCGAGGAATACGGCGGCTCGGGCTTGTCGCTGATCGAAGCGAGCGTGGTCATGGAAGAGATCAACCGCGCAGGCGGCAATTCTGGCGCCTGCCACGGCCAGATGTACGTCATGGGCTGCGTGGTGCGCCACGGCTCCAAAAAGCAAAAAGACGACCTGCTGCCGCGCATTGCCAGCGGACAGATCCGCATGCAGTCGATGGCCGTGACCGAGCCGACCACCGGCAGCGACACCACCAAGCTCAAGACCACCGCCACGCTCAAAGGCGACCGCTATGTGGTCAACGGCCAGAAGGTCTGGACCTCGCGCCTGCAGCATTCCGACTACATGCTGCTGTTGGCGCGCACCACGCCGCTGGCCGAGGTGCAAAAGAAAAGCGAAGGTCTGTCGGTCTTCCTCGTTGATCTGCGCGAGGCCGTGGGCAAGAGCATCACCGTGCGGCCCATCCGCAACATGGTCAACCACGAGACCAACGAGATCTTCATTGACAACCTGGAGATCCCGGTCGAAAACCGTATCGGCGAAGAAGGCAAGGGCCTGAAATACATTCTCGACGGACTCAATGCCGAGCGCATCTTGATTGCGGCCGAGTGCATCGGCGATGGCTACTGGTTCGTCGAGCGCGCCAAGAGCTATGCGCAAGAGCGCGTGGTGTTCGACCGGCCCATCGGCAAAAACCAGGGCATACAGTTCCCGATCGCACGCGCGTACGTCAATGTGGAGGCCGCCAGCCTGATGCGCTACCGCGCCTGCGAATTGTTCGACGCGGGCAAGGCGTGCGGCGCTGAGGCCAATATGTCCAAACTGCTGGCAGCCGACGCCTCGTGGGAGGCGGCCAACGTCTGCCTGCAAACACATGGCGGCTTTGGCTTTGCGGCCGAATACGACATCGAGCGAAAATTCCGCGAGACCCGGCTCTACCAGGTGGCACCCATCTCGACCAACATGATCCTGTCTTATGTCGGCGAGCATGTGCTGGGCATGCCGCGCTCGTACTGAACACCGGGCCCTCCCATGACCACCACGCCCGCCACCCCCGACCTGCAAAGCTGGGTCGGGCGCACCCAGACGATGAGCGAGACCATCAGCGCCGTGCCACTCAGGCAGATGGCCGCCTTGATGAACCACGAGCAGCGCATGCGCGAGCCCATGCAAGCCGGGGCGCTGCCTGCCGGCTGGCACTGGCTGTACTTCAATCCGCTAGAGGTGCAGGCCAAGCTCGGCGCGGACGGGCACCCTGAGCGCGGCGATTTTCTGCCGCCGGTGGCGCTGCCCCGGCGCATGTGGGCCGGCAGCCGCCTGCACTGGAGCCGCGACTTCGAGGCGGGCATGCAGGTTGAAAAAACCTCGCGCATCCTGAGCGTGACAGAGAAGTCGGGCCGCAGCGGGCGCATGGTGTTTGTCACGGTGGGCCACCACTACGCTGACACCGCTGGGCTGATTTTGCAAGAAGAGCACGACATCGTTTACCGCGAAGCGGCCAGCGCGGCCGAGACGCAGGCCCTGAGCCAACTCGGGCAGCAGGTGCGCGATGGGGTGCACCAGTTCGAACGCGAGGGCCAGACCGTGCTGGCCTGGCAGGCCGATGCGGTGGCGCTGTTTCGCTATTCAGCGGCCACCTTCAATGGCCACCGCATCCACTACGACGTCGACTACTGCCGCCAGGTCGAAGGCTATCCCGGCCTGGTCGTGCATGGCCCGCTGCTGGCCACGCTGCTGCTGCATCTGGTGCAGACTCAGGTGGCGCCGGGCCGCGCCGTGGCGCGCTTTGAATTTCGCGCGCTCAAGCCCACCTTTGACCTCAGCGGTTTTCATCTGCACTGCAGCGCGCAAGACGACGCTCTGGCGGTCTGGACCACCAACAACATTGGGCAAGTCGGCGTCGAAGGCCGGGTCAGCTTGCGCTAAACCTGCGGCCTTGCAACCCCATGAACATCGCCTCCCGCTCCCCACTGCCGGTCATCGTCGTCGGCGCCGGCCCGGTCGGCCTGCTGTGCGCGCTCGAGCTCGCGCGCCGGCAGGTGCCGGTGACCGTGCTCGAGAGCGAGCCAGGCACCACGCTTGATTTGCGCGCCGGCACCTTTCATCCGCCCACCCTGGAAATGCTGCAGCCCGAGGGCGTGGCCGACGCCATGCTGCAAACCGGCATCAAGGTGCGCCACTGGCAGTCGCGCGACCGGGAGTACGGCCTCATTGCGCAGTGGGACCTCGACCTGCTCAAGAACGACACGCCCTACCCCTTTCGGCTGCACCTCGAGCAGCACCGGCTCACGCCCATCTTGCTGAGCAAGCTCAGAGCCTACAGCCATGCACAGGTGCTGTTCGGCCACGAGTTTTTGGACCTCACGCAGAGCGACGATCAGGTGCAGGCCCGCGCCCGCACCGCGCAAGGTGTGGTGCAGATCAAAGGCAGCTACCTGGTGGGCGCCGACGGCGGACGCAGCGCGGTGCGCAAATCGGCGGGCATTGAGTTTGACGGCTACACCTGGCCCGAACGCTACACCGTGGTCAGCACCTCCTTCGACTTCGAGCCCCTGGGCTATGCCGACAACGCCTACATCAGCGACCCGCAGCAGTGGCTGGCCTTTTTTCGCATGCCCGACGCCGGCCCGCCCGGCCTGTGGCGCATGACCACGCCGGTAAACGACGATCTGAGCGACGAAGAAGTGCTGGCGCCGGCCTTTGCCCACCGCACCATCAACCGCATCATCGGGGCGCCTGCGCAAGAGACCT
>CANHBU010000061.1 GCA_947458345.1 Comamonadaceae bacterium | reverse complement strand
TCACGCACAGATCTTGCTCGGGTCGAGCGATGGGCCAGCCCTGATGAGGGGCGCCGGCGGCAAGCACCCCCTGAAGGCCTGAGATCGCTCAGATCTTCCACTTCTCCAGCAGCTTGTCCGGACCGAGCGCGTCGTAGCTCTCAAAGGGCTGATGGATCCAGGGGTTGGTGGGCAAAAAGTCCACCGAGTAGTCTGCCTTGAAGGTCGACAGGCCCTTGGTCCAGATGACGGCGGTGCGCAATTCGGTGATGGGCTTGTAGTTGTTGCGCAGTTGCTCGACCACCGCACGCAGCGTGTGGCCTGAGTCCGCGAGATCGTCGACGAGCAGCACCCGGCCGGCAATCTCGCCCTTGGGGGTGGTGATGTAGCGTGCAATATCGAGCGCGCCTTGCACCGTGCCGGCCTCGGCCCGGTAGGAGCTGGTCGACATGATGGCCAGCGGCTTGTCAAAGATGCGCGAGAGGATATCGCCCGGCCTCATGCCGCCACGGGCCAGGCACAAGATGGTGTCGAACTGCCAGCCCGACTGGTGCACGCGGATGGCGAGCTTTTCAATCAGGTTGTGGTATTCGTCATAGCTCACATACAGGTGCTTGCCGTCTTCGGTCAACATGGGTTTGCGCTCCGGGTCAGAAAATTGGTCTGAGGGCTTAGGCCACGAAAGGATCGCGCAGCACGATGGTGTGGTCGCGGTCCGGGCTGGTCGAGATGATAGCGATGGGCACGCCGGCGGTCTCTTCAATGCGCTGCAGGTAGTTGCGCGCCGCCTCGGGCAGCCGGGCCCGGTCGGTTACGCCCACCGTGTTCTGGCTCCAGCCGGGCAGGGTTTCATAGATCGGCTCGCAGCGCGCAATGTCGTCGGCGCCCATGGGCAGGATGTCGATCGTCTGGCCGTCAAGCCGGTAACCGACGCACAGCTTGAGCTCCTTGAGGCCGTCGAGCACATCGAGCTTGGTGATGCACAGCCCGCTCAGGCCATTGACCTGGGCCGAGCGCTTGAGCAGCGCCGCATCAAACCGGCCGCAGCGGCGCGAGCGACCGGTTGTGACACCTTTTTCGGCGCCGACCGTGCTCATGTGGTAGCCAGGAGTGCCCGGCACCTCCCAGTCGAGCTCGGTCGGGAAGGGGCCGCCGCCGACGCGGGTGCAGTAGGCCTTGGTGATGCCCAACACATAGTGCAGCAGGCCGGGACCGACGCCGGCACCGGCGGCCGCATTGCCGGCCACACAGTTGCTGGAGGTCACAAAAGGATAGGTGCCGTGGTCGACATCGAGCAAAGTCCCTTGGGCGCCTTCAAACAGGAGGTTGGCACCGGTGCGGTGGGCATCGTTGAGCTCGCGCGAGACGTCGGCCATCATGGGCTTGATCTGCTCAGCATGGCGCATGGCCTCTGAGTAGACCGCATCGAATTCGATGGCCGGCGCGTGCAGATAGTTGGTGAGCACAAAGTTGTGCAGGTCCAGCAACTCGCGCAGCTTGGTGGCAAAGCGCTCCGGGTATTTAAGGTCCTGCACACGCAGGGCACGCCGGGCGATCTTGTCTTCGTAGGCCGGACCGATACCGCGGCCGGTGGTGCCGATCTTGGCGGTGCCGGCTTTTTCTTTGGCAAGCTCGCGGGCAATGTCGATGGCGGCATGAAAAGGCAGAATCAGTGGGCAACTCTCGCTGATGCGCAGACGCGATCGCACCTCGACGCCCGCTTTTTCCAGGCCCTCGATCTCCTCGAGCAGTTTGGCTGCCGACAGCACCACGCCGTTGCCGATGTAGCACTTCACGCCTGGGCGCATGATGCCGCTGGGGATCAGGTGCAAGGCGGTCTTGACGCCGTTGATGACCAAGGTGTGGCCAGCGTTGTGACCGCCTTGAAAGCGCACCACACCCTGGGATTTTTCAGTCAGCCAGTCGACCAGCTTGCCCTTGCCTTCGTCACCCCATTGGGTGCCCACAACCACTACGTTGCGGCCCGCGCTGGCGCCTTGAGTTTGTGTCATCTTGATGCTAGGTTGAAAAAAAACAGGCGCCGCTTCAAGCGGCGCGGTCCAGGGCCATGACCGCCCAATGGCCGGCCACCTGGCTGAGCTCACGGTCGCAGTCGAACTCGTTGACCTCGTGCTCATGGCCGGGCAACACGCACACCACGGTGTGACCCTGCGCGCGCAGACGTGCGATGGTCTGACGCAAGGCCGGATCTTCGCTCCACGGGGCGCGAATGGCCGGCCGCAGCACCGGCGCGGGCAGCACAGCCACCAGCTCCTTGAGGTCCAGACTGAAGCCGGCGGCAGGCCTCTTGCGACCAAAGACGGCGCCCACTTCGTCATAGCGCCCGCCCCGCGCCAGCTCTTCGCCCTGACCGTAAAGGGCAAAGCGGATGCCGCTGTAGTAGGCGTAGCCGCGCAGATCGGCCAGATCAAAGCTCAGCGTCAAATCGCCAAAGAGCCCACCGAGGTGATCGGCCAGGCGTTCCATTTCATCGAGTGCCGTGGCCACGCCTTCGATGCCGGCGAGCGCCTCACGGGCCTGCGCCAACACCGCGCGATCGCCGTGCAACTGCAGCAGCGCCTGCAGCGCCTGGGCTGCGCGCGCCGGCACAGCCGGCTGCTGGCGCAGCAAATGGGCCAGCTCAGACGCATCCTTGGCCGCCAGGGCGGCGTGGATACGACCGATCATGGCGCTGCTGATGGCGCTGCTGATGGCTGCGTCGGACAGCACGGCACTGACGATGCGCACATCGGCCATGTCGAGCTGCAGGGGGCCCAAGCCGGCTGCGCGCAAGCACTCGATGGCCAGGCACTGCACCTCCAGATCGGCCTCCAGGCCGGCATGACCGTAGATCTCGGCGCCAAACTGCAGCGGCTCGCGGGTCGCATGCGGGCGATCGGCGCGGGTGTGCAGCACCGGGCCGCAATAGCACAAGCGGGTGACCCCCGCGCGGTTGAGCAGGTGCGCATCAATACGGGCCACTTGGGGGGTGGTGTCGGCGCGCAAACCCAGAGTGCGGCCGGAGAGCTGATCGACCAGCTTGAACGTCTGCAAGCCCAGGGCCTCACCCGTGCCGGTGAGCAGCGACTCCAGATGCTCGAGCAGCGGCGGCATGACCAGCTCGTAGCCATAGACGCGGGCACTGTCGAGCAAAAGCCGCCTGAGCTCTTCGATATGCCGCGCCTCAGAGGGCAGAACGTCGGCGATTTGGTCCGGCAATTGCCAAGACGAAGACCAGGCGGGCATGCGGCGTACGGAGGAGCTGTTAAAGATGGGATTGTACCGGCCGCGCTGCGCTTACCCCGGCCCCGCGACCCGGCCCAAGAACCCGACCGCGGCGAGGCTTGGCCTGGGCGCGATTGGGCTTTACATCGGGGCCTGCGCTGGCCTGCGCTCTAGCCTGTGCTGGCCGGCGGTCAGCTCAGCAGCCAGAGTGCGGTCAGGCCAAGGCCGACACTGAGCAGCCCAAAAAAACGCAATTGCCCGTCGCTCAGCTGCAGCAACTGCTCGAAGGTCCGGCGCCAGCGGCCGGGCACCAGCAGTGGCAAAAGGCCCTCGATCACGAGGACCAGCGCCAGCGCCTGCCAAAGCGTGCTGCTGTCCAAAGCCTAGCCGGCGGTCAGCGTCGCGGCGGGCTTGGCGGCGTTTGCGCGCCCGAGCCACGCATGGCGCGGAAAAATTCCGATGAGGGATCGAGCACCATCACATCCGAGCGCTTGTTAAAGCTCGACTTGTAGGCTTCCAGGCTGCGGTAGAACTGGGCAAACTGCGGGTCGCGGCCAAAGGCATCGTTGTACACGCGTGCGGCCTCGGCATCGCCCTCGCCTTTGACTTTTTGCGCATCCCGGTAGGCGTTGGCCACCGCCACCTCGCGCTGGCGATCAGCGTCGGCACGGATCTTCTCGCCCTCGGCCGCACCGGTCGAACGCAGCTCGTTGGCCACGCGCTTGCGCTCGGCCTCCATCCGGCGGTAGACCGACTCGGTGATGGCCTCTACGTAGTCCACCCGGGTGATGCGCACGTCGATGATCTCCACACCCCAGGACTTGGTGCCTTTAATGGCCTGCTGCACCTCGGTCTTGACATCGGCCATGAGTTGCTCACGCTTGAGCGACAGCAGATCCTTGACGGTGCGCTTGTTGATTTCTTCCTGGAAGGCGTTGCGCACAACCCGGCTGAGCTGGTTGGCGCCGGTGCGCTCATCGAGCCCCACGTTACGGATGTAATCGCTGGGCTGCGAGATGCGCCAGCGCACATACCAGTCGATCACCACGCGCTGCTTTTCAGCCGTCAGCATCGGCTCGGGGTCTGTGCTGTCGAGCGTGAGCAGGCGCTTGTCGATGTAGGAGACGTTTTGGAAAGGCGGCGGCAGCTTGAAGTTCAGGCCCGGCTCGGTGATCACTTCCTTGATCTGCCCGAGCGCGTAGACCACGCCGAACTGACGCTGGTCGACGACAAACAGGGTCGAGCTGAGCAGGCCAAGCAGCACCAGCGCGGAGGAGACAAAAAATCCAATGCGGTTCACAGTGACTCCTTCAACGGCCGTCGCGGGTGCGGGCGCTTTCGCGGCTGCGCGGATCGGCACCCGATGCGGGCGCCGGCATCGCCGCACCCGAAGGCGGCAGGACCGGCGCGAGCGAGGGTTCGGCCACGCCAGCCCCGGTGGCCTGCATGAGCTTGTCCAACGGGAGGTAGAGCAAATTAGAGCCCTGGCGCGACTCGACCATCACCTTGCTGACGCTGCTGTAGATCTGCTGCATGGCATCGGTGTACATGCGCTCGCGCGTGACCTGAGGCGCCTTCTGGTATTCGTTGAGCACCGAGCGAAAGCGCTGGGCATCGCCTTGCGCCTGTGCCACGATGCGCGACTTGTAAGCTTGCGCCTCCTCGCCCAGCCTTGAGGCCGAACCCACCGCGCGTGGAATCACGTCGTTTGCATAAGCCTGCGCCTCGTTCTTGGCCCGCTCGCGCTCTTGCCCGGCCTTGAGCACATCGTCAAAGGCGGCCTGGACCTGCTCGGGCGGGCGCACGCCGCTTTGCTGCAGATTCACACCCACCACCTCAATACCGACCTTGTAGCGATCGAGGATGGTTTGCATCAGGTTGCGCACGCGCGGAGCGATCTGGTCGCGCTCCTCGGCCAGCGCCGAATCCATGCGCATCTTGCCGACCACCTCGCGCACGGCGGTCTCGGCCGCCTGCACCACGGTGGCGGCCGGATCTTTGCTCTCAAAGAGAAAGGCCCGCGCATCGCTCAGGCGGTATTGCACGGCAAACTTGATTTCGACGATGTTCTCGTCCTCGGTCAGCATGGCCGAGTCGCGCAGGCCGGTGGCCTTGATCACGGTATCGCGGCCGACATCGACCGATCGGATCTGCGTGACCACCACCAGCTCGTGACGCTGAACGGGATAAGGCAGACGCCAGTTGAAACCGGCACCGACGGTGCTGTGGTAGCGGCCGAACTGGGTGATCACCGCCTGCTGGCCCTCTTGCACGATGAAAAAGCCGGTGCCCAGCCAGATCAGCAGGGCCACGATGGCGACGAGGCCGGCGCCCAGACCTGCATTTTTCATGTCAGGGGGCTGGAAGCCACCCCGGCCTGAGCCGTTGCCAGGACGCTGGCCACCGCCCTTTTTGCCGCCAAAAAGACCGCCGAGCTTGCGATTGAAATCACGCCACAGCTCGTCGAGGTCAGGCGGCCCCTGGGTCGAGCCCTGGGGCTGACGCGGTCGCTGGGGCGCAGCCGACGGCGGGGGGACGGGTGAGGCTGGCGGGGGCACGGGCGCCGCTGGCCTGTCGGAGCCATCGGGCTGCGAGGGACCCGAGGCATTGCCGCCCTCTTCACGTCCCCAGCGGGAGTCGTTAAGGTTGAACATGCCGCGCAAACGACGCCCAAGGCTGGAGGCCATGAAGGTCTGCAACACCGGATTGAGATTCATAGTGGGTAGGGATTTTCTTCTTCTGATGGCGCCATTGTGCCTAAACGGAGCGCGCGATCGCCGTCCGACGGGCTTTGCCCATGCCCGCCATGGGTCCGATCGGCCTCAGACCAGGCCCGGGCGTGGCGCAGCAACAACTGACGCAGCAACGCCAGGCCCTCGCCGCTGCGGGCGCTGAGAAACACCCGCTCGAGCGATCGGGGCGCCCCACCCTGCGGATCGGGCACCTGGGCCCAATCGTGCGGCTGCTGGGGACGCCGCTGCTCGGGCAAGGCGTCGAGCTTGTTGTACACCAGCACCTGAGGCAGCTCATCGGCACCGATTTCGGCCAGCACCTGTCCGACCTGGGCAATCTGCTCGAGATGGCCCTCGTTGGACGCATCGACCACATGCAGCAGCAAGTCGGCATCGGCGGCCTCTTGCAAGGTGGCCTCGAAGGCGTCGATCAGGCCATGGGGCAGATCGCGGATGAAACCGACCGTATCGGAGAGCGAAACCGAGCAGGCCTGCACGCTGTCATCGGCGCCGCCCAAGTAGAGCTGGCGAGTCGTGGTGTCGAGCGTGGCAAAGAGCTGGTCGGCCGCATAGGCGCGCGCCTTGACCAAGGCATTGAAGAGCGAACTCTTGCCGGCATTGGTGTAGCCCACCAGGCAAACTGTAAAGACCTGGCCGCGTTCGCGCTGGCGCCGCTGCGTCTGGCGCTGGCGCTTGAGGCGGGCCAGCCGCTCCTTGGTGCGCTTGATCGCTTCGTTGATCATGCGCTTGTCGAGCTCGATCTGCTTTTCACCCGGCCCCCCGCGCACGCCGGCCCCACCGGTCTGGCGCTCCAGGTGCGACCAGCGGCGCACCAGGCGGGTCGAGAGGTATTGCAGCCGAGCCAGTTGCACCTGCAGCTTGCCCTCGTGGCTGCGCGCACGCTGGGCAAAAATCTCCAAAATCAACAAGGTCCGGTCGTTAACCGGCAACTCAAGGGCGCGCTCGAGGTTGCGCTGCTGGGCCGGGCTTAGCGACTGGTCAAACAGCACCTCGGTGGCACCGCTTTGCTGCGCCAGCGCCTTGATTTCCTCGGCCTTGCCGCTGCCCACAAACAGCGCCGCATCGGGAGCACGCCGCTTGCACGTCACGCGCGCAACCGGCGCCATACCCGCCGTTTGGGCCAGCAGGCCGAGCTCCTGCAACTGGCCGTCGAAATGCGGGTTGCCGAAGTCAACCCCAACGAGCAAGACGGCCGGCGCAGTTTTTTGGGAGTCTTGCAAGGAACTCAGGCCGGTGGACTTTCTTCGCCGGTAGAGAAATTGACTGCCCGGCCCGGCACGATGGTCGAGATCGCATGCTTGTAGACCATTTGCGTGACCGTGTTGCGCAGCAGCACGACGTACTGATCAAAAGACTCGATCTGGCCTTGCAGCTTGATGCCGTTGACCAAGTAAATCGATACCGGGACATGCTCCCGGCGCAAAGTGTTGAGGAAGGGGTCCTGCAACAGCTGACCTTTGTTATTGCTCACGATATGCTCCGTGTTCAAAAGTAGTTGGTGGACCGCCACATTACCACAGCCCGATCCGGCCGCGCTGTAGGCTCAATGCGACGACTTGTCGGCGTAGGGGTTCTGGGCGGTTTTCATCTGGATGCGCAAGGGCGTGCCGACCAGGTCGAACTCCTTGCGAAAGCGGCCCTCAAGGTAGCGCTTGTAGGACTCGCTGACCTGATCGAGCGAGTTGCCATGAATCACGATCACCGGCGGGTTCATGCCGCCTTGGTGGGCGTAGCGCATCTTGGGCCGCGACAGGCCGGCTCGCTGGGGCTGCTGAAACTGCACCGCCTCGAGCAGCAGGCGGGTGAGCACCGGGGTGGACATCTTGCGAAACGCGGCCGCATGCGCCTGGACGATGGACTGCCACAGCGGGCCCAGGCCCTGTCGCTTGACCGCCGAGATGCGGTGCAAGGATGCAAACTTCATGAACGGCAGCCGGGTCTCGATCGAGCGCTCAAGCGTCTGGCGCTGGTAGCTGTCGATCGCATCCCATTTGTTGACGGCCAGCACCACGGCGCGCCCGCTCTCCAAGATGTATCCGGCAATGTGGGCATCTTGATCGGTCACGCCCTGGGTGGCGTCGATCAGCAGCAGCACCACATGGGCCCCTTCGATGGCCTGCAGTGTCTTGACCACGGAGAACTTTTCGATCGCCTCGAACACCCGGCCCTTGCGGCGCAGACCGGCGGTGTCGATCAACTCAAAGCGCTGGCCCTCGCGCTCAAAGGGCACCGAGATCGCGTCGCGCGTGGTGCCGGGCAGGTCAAAGGCGACCAGGCGCTCTTCGCCCAGCCAGGTGTTGATCAGGGTGGATTTACCCACATTGGGCCGCCCGGCCACGGCCAGCTTGACCACCAGCGGGTCGTCCGCGGGCTCGTCGGATTCTTCGATAGCGCTCAGATTCAGGCGCTCGAGCGCCGCTTCGACCATGCTGCGCACGCCCTGGCCATGCGAG
>CANHBU010000060.1 GCA_947458345.1 Comamonadaceae bacterium | reverse complement strand
TGGCAGAGCGTTTGAATTTGCAGGAAACTTTGCGCCCCGCCATCGAGCTGATCAGTGTGGTGCAATCCTGCCCGGAGCCGGGGTTGGCGATTTTGGCGATGGGCAAGCGCGATGTCTCTTACGACCTGGACATGCCCGTTCCCGAATGGCGTGCTGATGTGGGCGATACCCGAACCCGATGCGTTCCTGCGCATTGGGCCGTGACGGCACTGAACGACCAGCATGCGTATTTGCGGTTTGATGCGCAGGCACCACAAGATCAGCATCCGTTGGTGGGTCAATTGCTCGGTTGCGGCATTTCGCATCCTTGCACGACCTTTGACAAATGGCGCTGGATGCCCGTGGTCGACGCCGACTACCGCGTGATCGATGCCGTGTCGATCCATTTCTAGTCTTGCTTGAAACGGCATGAATTCCAAACCGACCCTGCTGCAGCGCCTGCAAACGACCGCCCCCTTGCTGCCACGCGCCCAGCAGCAGGTGGTGGCCGTCTTGCTCGATGACCCGCACCGGGCCCTGTCGATGAGCGTTGACGCGCTGGCCGCGATGGCTCGGGTGTCCATGCCCACCATCATGCGAACGGCCCGGCAATTGGGTTATGCCGGCGTGCGCGAGTTCAAGCTCGCGCTGGCGCAAGATCTGGCCCGCGTCACACCGGTTCATCGCTCGGTGAACTTGGAGGACGGCACTTCCGATATCGTGCAAAAAATTCTGGGCGGGGCAGCCGCGTCCGTTACGGGTCTGCAGGAGCAGTTGTCCGTGCAAACGCTGGAGCGGGCTGCGCACTTGTTGGCCAGCGCCCAGCGCATCGACTGCTATTCGGTTGGCTCCACCTCAGCCTTTATGGCCAATGACCTTCAGAGCCGGCTGTTTCGACTCGGCCGCACGGCGCACGCTTTCCACGATACCCATCTGCAGCTCATTTCTGCAGCCAGCCTGGGCCCCAGCGGTGTGGCCGTGGCCATCTCGCATGTGGGGCGCATGCCTTTTTTGCTTGAGGCCGTCCGCTTTGCCCAATCGCAAGGGGCCACCGTGATTGCGATCACGCAGCCGGGCACGGTGCTGGCCGAATTGGCCGATGTCACGATTGGCGTGAGCGTGCCGGCTGATGCCGTCATGCGTGTCGGGGTCGAGGCCTACATCGCGCACTTGCTGGTCATCGAGTTGCTGATGGTGCTGGTGCTCAAGGTGCTCGGGCCGCAAGCGGCGCAGCAGTTGACGCAATTGCGCAGTGTTTTGCAAGACCACGGTCAAGACAGCGATCAGCATCCCGCGGTCGACTGGGCTTGGTCTTCGGTGGAAAGGAGCGCCCAGCCATGAACCGCATTCTTTTGCGCCGAGCCCAGGTGGTCGACGGGACGGGCGCTCCTGCCTACGTGGCCGACGTGCTTGTTGAGGGCGATCGCATCGCCCGCATCGGCTCGGATCTGCCCCTTGACGCTCAAGAGGTGCTTGATGCGCAGGGCCTGACCTTAAGCCCAGGCTTTATCGACGTTCACACCCACGACGATGCGCAGGTGCTGCGCGACCCGGTCATGCTGGCCAAGCTGTCGCAAGGCGTGACCAGCGTGATCACGGGCAATTGCGGCCTGTCGCTCGTGCCCCTGGTGACCGGCAAGCCGCCGTCGCCGCTGGACTTGCTGCACACCACCGAGTTTCGCTTTTCGCAGCTCAGCCAATACGCCCACGCGCTGGGCGCGGCGCCAGCGGCCGTCAATGTCGGCGCGCTCATCGGCCACACCACGCTGCGCGTGTGCACCATGGCCGATTTGAGTCGCCCTGCCGATGCCCGCGAGATCGAGGCCATGGCCGAGCTGCTCGATCGGGCGCTTGGGCAGGGCGCGCTGGGGCTTTCGTCCGGGCTCTTTTATCAGCAGGCCTTTGCGGCAGATGCGGCTGAGATGCAAGCCCTGGTGCAGGTGGTGGCACGGCATGCGGGGGTTTACGTCACCCACATCCGCACCGAGATGGACGGCATCCTCGAGGCGATGCAGGAGGCGGCCGATACGGCACTGGCCGGGCCGGTCACCTGGATCTTGTCGCACCACAAATGCGCCGGGCCGCGCAACTGGGGTCGCACCATCGAGACGCTGGCTTTGCTTGAGCGCTTGAGCCAGCGCCAGGGCGTCGGCATGGATGCCTACCCCTACAGCGCCGGATCGACTTTGCTGCGCGAAGACTTGGTCGACGGCGTCATCGAGATCCTGATCACGCGCAGCGATCCGCATCCCGAGATGGCCGGTCGCTACCTGGCCGATATTGCCGCCCAGTGGGGCGTCGACCAGCTCAGCGCCTGCCGCCGCCTAATGCCCGGCGGCGCCTGCTACTTTCAGATGCGCGAAGACGATGTGCGCCGTGTGTTGGCTCATCCTTTGAGCATGATCGGCTCAGACGGCCTGCCTCACGACGAGCGGCCTCATCCGCGGCTGTGGGGCGCCTTTGCCCGGGTGCTGGCGCACTACTGCCGGCAAGAGCAACTCATGACCTTGCCCCAGGCGATTCACAAAATGACCGGCCTGTCGGCGACCCAGTTCGGTCTGAGCGAGCGCGGTGTGGTGCGCGAAGGCGCTTTTGCCGACCTTGTGCTCTTCGATGCGCACCGCATTGCCGACAAGGCCACCTATGACAACCCCCGTCAAATGTGCGCCGGCATCGAGCGCGTGATGGTCAACGGCCAATGGGCGTTTGCCCAGGGCCAGGCGCTGCCCATGCGTGCGGGTCGGTTCTTGTCGCGCCCGGCGCGATCGCCCAGTTCCTAGGCAGTCCCGAGCGGCCCCTAAGAGGCGGTGATGGCATCGGGGTCGAGCAAGCGGTCCACCAATTGCGGAATTTGACCGAGCATCATTTCGCGCCCGCGTACCACAGTGCAGCCGCATCGCTCGGCCAGATCGAGCAGGGGCGTTTGCTCGGGCATCACGATCGCATCGAAGACGACAAGCTGAGGCGGCAAGGCCGTGACATCGAGCGGCAAGCGGGCATCGGCCAGCATGCCCACGGGCGTGGCATTGATCAGTACATCGGCATCGTCGATGCGGGGCGGACCGGTTTCGATGCGGGTGCTCGGACTGATTCGGGCCACACATTGGCTGATGAATTGGCGGCGCTCGGCGCTCAGGTCATGCAGATGCATTTGCCGCGGTCGCTCAGCGGCCATCGCGCAGGCAATCGCACCGCCCGCACCGCCGAGCCCCAAAATCGTGAGGGAGCGATCTGCGATGCGAATGCCGCGCTGCTTGAAGGCCGCGACGCAGCCCATGCCGTCGAGCATGTCGGCGCTCCAGCGGCCATCGGTTCGGCGAACCAGCACATTGATGCTGCCCATGACCTGCGCCTGCAAGCCAAATCGATCGGCCAAGGCCATGGCCCGGGTCTTGAAGGGCACGGTGATCACAAAGCCGCCAAAATTGACCAGGCGCATCAGGCACGCCATGGTCTGCTCGAAGTCGGCTGCTGGCACATGAAGTGGCACCAGCAAGGCGTCGACACCGCGGCGCTGCAGCTCCCAGGTGATCATTTCGGGCGAGCGCACCTGCGCAATGGGGTCGCCCACGATGCCGAACATGCGGGTGCGGCCCCGGATAAAGTTGACCTGCGTCATAGCGCCCCTCGGCTCGACATGGCGGCCATGCTAGCGATTTGAGCGAGCCGGCGCAAGTCTGGTCAAATCAAGGGTGCAGGGGCGTCAAGGCGCTCTTGACTGGGTCGGCGGGCGTGCCGATCATCAAACCCAAAAGGACCATGCGATGGGCGCAAGGACGATTTTGATCACCGGTGGCACCAGCGGAATCGGTGCGGGCATTGCCAGCGCGTTTGCCGCGCAGGGCGATCGGGTCACCGTGACCGGTGCCACCGACCCCGAGGTTGAGCGCGCACGCGAGCAGCTTGCTGTCGATGCCGCCCATACGCTCGATGTCCGGGATCACGAGGCGGTGCGCAACTTGCTCGAGGGCTTGGGCGAGCTCGATGTGGTGGTCAACTGCGCGGGTATCATCCGGCGCAGTGCGGAACTCGATCCTGATGTTTTTGCGCAGACCATCGACGTCAACCTCAACGGGACGATGCGCGTCTGCGCTGCCGCCCGAAAAGGTCTGAAGGCGCGCTCAGGCTGCATCATCAACACCGCGTCCATGCTGAGTTTTTTTGGCGGCGGCTTGGTGCCCGGCTACAGCGCCAGCAAAGGCGGCGTCGCCCAATTGACCAAGAGTCTTGCAATCGCTTATGCCAGCGATGGCATCCGCGTCAATGCGGTGGCACCGGGATGGATTGCAACGCCTTTGACTCAGGCCTTGCAGGACGATGCCCAGCGCAGCGCGGCCGTCGTCTCGCGCACGCCGATGGGGCGCTGGGGCACACCAGCCGATGTGGCCGGCCCGGTGCTGTTTTTGGCCAGCCCCGCAGCGGCTTTCGTCACCGGCGTGGTGCTGCCGGTCGATGGCGGCTATCTGATTGCCTGAAGACCTGCCTCGTTTTTTAACCCACCTCCAAGACCTATGAACCCGCCTGTTTCGCCCGACGCCGACAAGTGGCTGCCCTACCTCCATCCGATGCCCAAAGAGTCGCCGCCTGAGCTGGTGGTGCCCCATGCCATCCCCGAAGATGAGCGCATCTGGGTGCCGGTTGACGACAACGTTTGGTTTCGACCCTTGTGTCTGTCGGCCAGCCGCGGCTACTGGATGAATATGCTGCGGGTTCGGCGCGCCGGCGTTTTGTCGCGCCATCGCCATCCGCAACCGGTCCACGGTCTTGTGATGAAGGGCAGCTGGCGCTACCTCGAGCATGACTGGGTGGCCCGCGAAGGCACCTATGTCTACGAGGCGCCGGGTGAGACCCACACGCTCGTGGTCGATCCGGGCGTCGAGGAGATGATCACTTTCTTTCAAGTCAATGGCGCCATGATTTATGTGGATCCGCAGGGCAACTGCACGGGTTTTGACGACGTCTTTACCCGCATTGACAAATGCCGCAAGCACTACGGCGCCAACGGTTTGGGCGAGGGCTATGTTGACCAGTTCATTCGCTGAGCCGGCATCAGGCCGGCGCATCGCTTGGGCCTGAACGCCGCCTTTTGATGGGCCTGTATTCGCGGCTTTGGGGCGCGCCACTCCAACGCTGGGGCCGCTGCGCACAGGCCTGAGCGCGCTCAGAGGGTTTTCCCGGTTGCTGCGACCGGTTGTCGGTGGAACGATGAATCCAAGTGAGATCTCATGTTCGAAACCCCAACTCAAGGAGACACCGATGACCCGCAAAACATTGCATGACCGTCGCGCCGTACTGGGTGGTCTGGCCGCTGCCAGTCTGGGCGCCATGTTGCCGGCCCACGCGCAGGGTGCTTGGCCCAATCGTCCTGTGACGCTGGTGTGCCCCTGGGGCGCCGGTGGCGGCACCGACGCCACCGCCCGCATTGTGGCGGCCATCTTGGAGAAAAATCTGGGCCAGCCTTTCAATGTGGTCAACCGCACGGGCGGCTCCGGTGTCGTGGGCCATTCGGCCATCGCCACCGCGGCGCCGGACGGCTACACCATCGGCATGATCACGGTGGAGATCACCATGATGCACCACCAGGGCCTGACCGATTTGCGGCCCACCAGCTACACCCCGCTGGCCCTGATGAACGTCGATCCACCGGGCGTGCAAGTCAACGCGGGCTCTCCGCACAAGACCATCAAGGCCTTGGCCGATGCGATCAAGGCAGCGCCGGCCGGCCGCTTCAAGGCCTCGGGCACAGGTCAGGGTGGCATCTGGCACCTGGGCCTGATCGGCTGGCTGCAGGCCATGGGCCTGCCGCCCAACCATGTGCAGTGGGTGCCATCGAACGGCGCGGCGCCGGCCATGCAGGACTTGGCTGCCGGCGGAATCGACATCGTGACCTGCTCCGTGCCCGAGGCCAAGGCCATGATCGATGCGGGCAAGGCCGTTAGCCTGGCGGTGATGGCGCCGCAGCGCAACCCGGCCTTCAAGGATGTGCCCACACTCAATGAGACCCTGGGCATCAATTACTCGGTCGGTGCCTGGCGGGGCATTGCCGCGCCGCGAAACCTGCCCGAGCCGATCGCCAGCCGCCTGATCACCGAGCTCAAGAAAGCCTACGACTCGGCCGAGTTCCAGGACTTCATGAGAAACCGCGGCTTTGGCACCACCTGGGCCGATGCGCCGGGCTTTGCCCGGTTCATGGCCGACGGTGACCGCGCGATGGGCACCGCGATGACCGCTGCGGGTCTGGCCAAGAAGGCCTGATCGCAGCGCGGCTGGCTGACCCCATGCGACTGCACGACACCTTGCTCGGCGCTTTGCTGCTCGCGTTGGCGGCGGCGCTGTTCGCCTACACCTTCACCTTTCCGGACATGCCGGGCCAGCGCTATGGCCCGGCCCTTTTTCCCCGGCTCATCGCCCTGGGCATCATGGCGTGCGGCGTGGTGATTGCCGTGCGAGGCTGGCGCTCCGGTCGGCCTTGGCTGGAATGGAGTGAACCGCTGCAGCGCCTGTCGGGCTGGCTGGCTCTGCTGGCCATGCCCGCTGCGATTGGTTTTTACTTGATCGCTGCCGAGCGGCTGGGGTTTTTGCCGACGGCGGCGATTCTGGTGGCCGCCCTGTGCGCTTGGCTCGGGGTGCGGCTTTGGGCCGCGCTCTTGACCGGTGTGCTCACCGCTGTGGTGGTGCAGTGGTTCTTTGGCTCACTGATGCGCGTTCCCCTGCCTCGGGGCTGGTTCATGCAGCTCGTGGCCGGCGGCTAAGGCTCTGATCGACACGAAAGACAAGCATGGACACGATGGCGGCAGCCGCTGCGCTGGTCTTCGATCCCTATGTGATCGCGGTCATTTTGGCCTCCGCGGTCTTTGGTCTTTTTGTCGGCGCCATTCCGGGTCTGACCGCCACCATGGCCACGGCCTTGCTGGTGCCCGTCACGTTTTTCATGCCGCCGGTGCCGGCCCTGGGGGCGATCGTGACGGCCAGCGCGATGGCGATTTTTGCCGGCGACATACCCGGGGCCATGCTGCGCATGCCGGGCACGCCGGCCTCGGCGGCTTACACCGACGAGAGTTACGCCATGGCTCGCAAGGGCCAGCTCGAGCTCAATCTGGGCGCCAATTTGGTCTTCTCGGTCGCCGGTGGCTTGGTGGGCGTGCTGTTTCTGATCGCCGCGGCCCCGCTGCTGGCTGAGGCTGCGCTCAATTTCTCGTCCTTCGAATACTTCTGGCTCGCCTTCCTGGGGCTCAGCTGTGCCACGCTGATCACGGCAAGCGGCCGCACCCGGGCGATCCTGTCCCTGCTGATCGGCCTGGCGGTGGGCTGCGTCGGCATCGATCCGGTGGCGGGCTTTCCGCGCTTTACCTTTGGCAGTGTCGATCTGATGTCGGGCATCAGCTTGATTCCCACCATGATCGGGGCCTTCGCGTTGAGCGAGTTGCTCAGGGGCTCCATCTCGACGCAGACCGCGGGCATCATGGTGCAAGAGAAGGTCGGCGCGCTGTTTCAGGGCATCGGTGGGGTCGCGCGACGCTACTGGCGCAACTTCGTGCGCGGCTCGGTGGTGGGCACCGCGATTGGTGCCTTGCCCGGCGCGGGCGCCGATATCGCAGCCTGGATTTCTTACGCTATGGCCAAGCGCTTTAGCAAGGAGCCCGAAAAGTTCGGCACGGGGCATGTCGAAGGTGTTGTCGAGTCGACCTCGTCGAACAACTCGGCTCTGGGCGGCGCCTGGATTCCGGCGCTGGTCTTTGGCATCCCCGGTGACTCGATCACCGCCATCGTGATTGGTGTGCTCTACATGAAGGGCATGAACCCGGGGCCCACGGTGTTTCTGCAAAATCCGCAACTTATCTATGCGGTCTTCATGATCTTTGTGGCGGCCAATTTGCTGATGCTGCCTTTGGGCTGGGCCGCAATCAAGGGCGCTGGCCGACTCTTGCGCGCGCCGCGAGCGATCTTGCTGCCCATCATCTTGCTGTTTTGCATCGTCGGGTCTTTTGCCATCACCAACAGCCCCTACGGCATTTTGGTGATGCTCATTTTTGGCGTGGTCGGTTGGTTGATGGAGGAAAACGGCATTCCGGTGGCCCCCTTGATTCTGGGTGTTGTGCTCGGGGAGTTGCTCGAGCAAAGTTTCCTGACCTCGATGATGAAAGCCGATGGCGACCCGACGGTGTTTTTCACGCGGCCGATCGCGGGCACCCTGGGCGTCTTGACCGTGCTGATGTGGCTTGTGATGGCCTGGCGGGTGCTGCGCAAGCGGCCGGCCGCCCAGGTCGCATAAATGGGGCCTGTTGAGGGCTCGCCTGTGCATTTGTCAGCGCCTGCCATGATCGACTTGCTGCGCTTGCCGGTGATGCCCATCATCTGGATTCATGAGCTTGACCGGGCGGTGCCCCTGGCGCGCGCCCTGGTCGCCGGCGGCGTCACGGTCTTCGAAGTCTTGGTGCGCACGCCGGTGGCGTTGCAGGCGATCGAGGCGATCCGCAGGCAGGTCCCCGAGGCCACCGTCGGGGCCGGCACTTTGCTTGCTGCGGTCGACGTGCAGCGAGCGCTCGATGCCGGCGCGCATTTTGGTGTTTCCCCTGGACTCGTGCCCGACT
>CANHBU010000059.1 GCA_947458345.1 Comamonadaceae bacterium | reverse complement strand
AGGCAGGCACGCCAGCCAGTACCGCCGCAGCCGGCCAGCTGCCCGTCACCGGCGCTTCGATGCGCCAGCTGCCGCCGCCCGGGCCAGCAGCGGCGAGCACCAGCGGCAGGCGCGCCGGGCTTTCGCTGCGCATGCGCGACAGGGGCACTTCTGCGCTCCAGTCCCGGCCCTGCCAGGACTGTTGCCAGGGCGCAGCCGTCTCGATGATGCCCGCGGTCTCGGCAAACAGCTCGAGTTTTTGGCCGCGCACGGCCGCAGGCAGGGACGAAAGCCGCAGGTGCAAGCGCTGCTCGCGAATCTCGATTTGACCGCCGGCCAGCGCCTGGGGCTGGGCGGCCCGCGCAGCCTCGAAGGCTGGCGCATGCATCGCGATCGAGCCGCGCGCGGGCAGCTCCAGGGCGAACTGCCCCTCCTGCGGGATGCACTCGCGCCGGCACACCAGCCAGTTGGCCTGCAGTTGCACCTGCAAGGTCTCGCCGGCCCAGTCGGCACCGATTTGAATCGGTACCGGCAGCAGCACCACGGCCTCGTAGCCATAGTTGGCCAGATCGCCGAGCGGGAATTTTTTCGGGGTCGGCCAGGCGATCTCGCCGGCTTGTACGCTGGCCGGCAGCGTCCACTTGAGCGTGGTCGGCAGGCCTGAATCGCCCGGGTTTTTCCAGTACGTGTGCCAATCTTTTTGGTGCGTGATTTGCAGGCCCAGCCACACTGTGCGTCCCGCACCGATGCCTTGCGGCGCGTGTGCCAGCAGCTCGGCGCGCACCTGATCGGTGACCACCACGGCCGCCGCCGGCTTGCCGCCGGCCAGCACGGCGCCGAGCCCCTGCGCGAAAGCGGCCTGGGCCAGCAGCAGGCCTGCCAGCGCCCGCACGACGGTTTGCAGCACTTTCATCAGTAGGGCGGCCAGGTGGCTTTGAGGCCCAGCTGCCAGCGGCTGTTGGCCGGCTCGCTCACCGCCTTGGGGCCAGCGATGACGGTATCGGAGTGGCCCACCTGGGTGTAGCGCACGAAGGGCTCGAGCAGCAGGCCGCGCTCGGCCGTCCAGGTGCTTTGCAATTGCACCTGCCAGCCCCAGGGCTGTTTATTGGTGGCGTCGCGCCAGCCGCCACCGACCTGGGACAGGTAGGAGGTCTGCCGGCCGTCGAGCAGGTGGCCCAGATCGAGCTGCAAGCCCTGCAGCCTGGGCAGCGCGTCGAGTTTGAGGCTTTGGCGCCACTGGGCCGTCAGCCAGCTCGAGCGGTTCAGGCGCTCGTAGCCCTCCACGCCCGGCCGCACCACCCCGCGCAGATCGCTGTAGCTACTTTGCAAGGCCAGGCCCGCGTACAGGCCTGAGTGCTGGCCTGAGTTCGGGCCTGAGTGCTGGCCCTGCGCAGAGCCCTCGGGCAGCAGGGGATAGAGCGCATGCCAGCGCGTGTCCAAGGTTCTTCGGCGCTCGAGCTGCCCGTCTGCGCTGCTGTAATTTTGAGCCCCGCCGAGCAAGTCGACTTCTAGCTTGAGCCGCCCCAGTCCGCGCAAATCGCTCAGCCGCAGGTGCACGCCCAGCTCGGGGCCCTTGAGATGCATGCCGATGCTGGGCTCACGGTAGTGGCTGTAGGCCGCGCTGCTCGACCATTGCAGGCGCGCAGCCGGTTCTGCCTGTGCCCACAGCGGCGCGGGCGACAGGGCCCAGGCCAGAACGGCCAGCGCGGCCGGGTGCGGCCCGGCAAAAGCGGCCTTGCGCGGGTGGCGGGCCGGATGCAGGGCGCTGCGGCCTGAGCGGAGCGCAGGGTTCGGTGCAAGGGTCGGTGCAGGGGTCGGTGCAAAAAATCTCATGGTGCGCAAGGTGCCAGGGGCCCGATCCTGCCGGGCAGGATGGCTTTTCATCGGCGATGCCCCGATTGTCAGGCCGCCGGGATAATCCGTCCATGTCTGCAGATATTGCAAGGGCCCAGGCGGCGGGCCCGTCCATTGTGCTGAGCACCATCAATGCCCGGTACATCCACGCCAGCCTGGGCTTGCGCTGCCTGCTGGCCAATCTGGACCGCCATGGCCGGCCGGGGCTGCGGGCGCAGACCGCGCTGTGCGAATTCACCCTGGCGCAAAAGCCGCTGCAGATGGCCGAACAGCTGCTGGCGCTGGCGCCGCGCGTGATCGGCCTGGGCGTGTACATCTGGAATGCGGCAGCGACCTTGCAGCTGGTGCAGCTGATCAAGGCGCTTGCACCCGACATCAAGATCGTGCTGGGCGGCCCCGAGGTCAGCCACGAGACCGAGCAGCAGGAGTTGTGCCGTCTGGCCGATCATGTGATTACGGGTTGGGGCGATGTCAGCTTTGCGCGCCTGTGCCGGGCTCTGCTGGACGGCCCGCCGCCGCTGATGAAGCTCATCGCTGGCGAGCAGCCGCCGCTGCAGGATCTGGCCTTGCCCTATGCCGAGTACAGCGAGCAAGACCTGCGCGAGCGGCTGCTGTATGTCGAGGCCTCGCGCGGCTGCCCCTACAAGTGCGAGTTTTGTCTGAGCGCGCTCGACAAGACCGCCTGGCCCTTCGAGCTCGAGCGCTTCATGGCCGAGCTGGCCGACCTGTTCGATCGCGGCGCGCGGCATTTCAAGTTTGTCGACCGCACCTTCAATTTGCGCATCGATCATGCCAGCGGCATCTTGCAGTTCTTTCTGGACCGCATGCGCGGTGCCGACGGCCGCATGCCCGAGCGCAGCGAGGTGTTTGTGCACTATGAGCTGGTGCCCGACAAGCTGCCCGAGCAGCTCAAGACCCTGATTGCCCAGTTTCCGGCCGGCTCGCTGCAGCTGGAGGTGGGGATCCAGAGCCTGAACCCCGAGGTGCAGCAGCGCATCTCGCGCCGGCAGGACGATGCGCGCAGTTTCGAGAACCTGAGCTGGCTGCTCGCGCACAGCCAAGCCCACGTGCATGCCGATCTGATCTTTGGCCTGCCCGGTGAAACCCTGGAGAGCTTTGCGGCCGGCTTCGATCGCCTGCATGCCCTGGGCCCGCATGAAATCCAACTGGGTCTCTTGAAGCGTTTGCGCGGCGCGCCGATTGCGCGCCACAGCGCCGACTATGCGATGGTCTTTGACCCGCAGCCACCGTATGGCTTGTTACAAAACAGCACGCTCGACTTTGCCACCGTGCAGCGCTTGCAGCGGCTGGCGCGCTATTGGGATCTGCTGGCCAATTCGGGCCGCTTTGCGCGCAGCTTGCAGACCCTGCTCAGCGGCCCCTCGGCCTTCAGCGCTTTCCTGCACTTGAGCGACTGGCTCTGGCAGCGCAGCGGCAAAACCCATGAGTTCGCCCAAGAGGCCCTCGTCGATCTGCTGTTTGAGCACCTGACGCAGGCGCGCGGCCTCGACGCGCAGACCGTCACCCAAGCCTTGCTCTTCGACTACCAGTCCAGTGGCGCGCGCGGCAAGCCGCGCTGCCTGGCCGGGCTGTTGCAGCAAGGCGCCTTTGGCGCACTGCAAGGCGCGCCCCACACCCAGCGCCAGGCCCGCCACACCCAGCATTCAGGCGGCCAGCGACCAGACACCCAGCGACCGGACGCCCAGCAACCAAACAGCCCGCAAGCGTCACAAGCTGAGCCGCTGGCCAAGGACAAGGCCGCCGATAGCGCCGCTGCCGCGGCCTGAGCCACCGGTTGGCACCCATAGGCTGAGCTGCCCTGCTGTAAGCTAGCGCTGTTTCACACCCGCACCTCCATGCCCCATCCCCTGCCCCGTTACTGGGCCCACCTCAAGAGCCCGGAGTTTGCCCGCCTCGATGCCGCGCGCACCCTGGCCGTGCTGCCGATCGCCGCGACCGAGCAGCATGGGCCTCACCTGCCGCTCAGTGTCGACAGCGACTTGCTCGAAGGCGTGCTTCATCTGACCCTGGCGCGCCTGCCGGCCGATGTGCCGGTGCTGCTGCTGCCCACCCAGGCTGTGGGCCGCAGCATTGAGCACGAGGCCTTTGCTGGCACGCTCACGGTCGACAGCAACGCCCTGATCGAACACTGGCTGGACTTGGGTCGCAGTGTGGCGCGCGCCGGATTGCGCAAGCTTGTGCTGCTGAACTCTCACGGCGGTAACGTCTCGACCATGGACATCGTCGCTCGCCAGTTGCGCGCCCGCCATGGCCTGACGGTTTGGATGGTCAATACCTACGATCTGCAACTGCCACAGCCGGTGCAAGAGCTGTTTTCGGCGCATGAGCGGCGCTTTGGCGTGCACGGCGGCGACATCGAGACCTCGATGATGCTGGCCCTGCATCCCGAGCGTGTAGACATGTCGCTGGCCCAAAATTTTGTTTCGTCATCGGCCGCGCGCGCCGAGCGTTTTTCGGTGCTCGGCGACGGCCGCAGCGCCCGCCTGGCTTGGGCGGTGCAAGACCTGCATGCGGCCGGTGCGGTCGGTGATGCGGCCGCTGCTACTGCGCAAAAAGGCCAAGCCGTTTTGCAGGCCAGTGCGCAGGCGCTGGCGCAGCTGCTGGCCCAGGCCTGTGAATGCGCGCCTGCCTGAGCTCGATCGGTCATGAGCGAGTTTTGCGTCGTCACCACCACCACCGACAGCCAGGCCCACGCCCGCGCTCTGGCTGCCGAGATCGTGCGGGACAAATTGGGCGCTTGCGTGCAGTTGCAGGCCATCGAGAGCCACTATGTCTGGCAAGGCCAGGCCGAGCAGAGCAGCGAATGGCTGTTGACCATCAAGACCCGCAGCGCGCTCTACCCTGAGCTTGAGCGCTTCGTGCGCGCCCACCACCACTACGACACGCCCCAGCTGCTGTGCCTGCCGCTGTTGGCCGGCCAGGCCGACTACCTGCTTTGGCTGCGCCAGCAGACGCGCGAGCCTGAACTGAGCGCTTGAGCTCAGTCAGTCAAGCCCGGCCCCTTCAGGTGTAGGTGATCCAGTCGACATACTGCGGGCCGTCGAGATGGGGCAGCGTGTTGTAGGTCAGCAGGCTGTGGCGTTTGGGGTTGAATTCAAACTGCGTGAGCGAGGCATTGCGGATGCGCAGGTTCAGCTCGATCCAGCTCGTTGGCGCAGCCTGCATCACATGGGCCACGGCGCTGGCGATCGGCCCGCCGCTGGAGACCATCAACACCGGGCCTTGGTGCTGCTGACGCACATGATCGAGCGCCGCCTCGATGCCCTGGCACCACTGCGCGTAGCTGGGCATGCCGCGCGGCGCGATCTGGCCGGCGATCCAGGCTTGCAGCGCTTGGCGCAATAAGCGAAAGTGATGGCGGTACAGCTCGGGGGTGTCGGGCCGAGCCAGTGGCTGCGGGTGGATGGCTTCGATCAGTGCCAGGCTGTCGTACTCATTGAGCGCAGGCCATTCGAGCGCCGACAGGCTCTGCCCCAGCCCTTGGCAGATGCCTGCATGGGTTTGGCGCTGGCGTTCGAGCGTGCCGGTGATCGCGGCCTCGAACACCACCCCGCGCTCGCGCAGGTACTGGCCTAGGCGCAGGGCCTGCCGCTGGCCCAGCTCGCTCAGGACGTCGTAGTTGTCGGCGCCAAACGAGGCCTGGCCGTGGCGCACAAGGTAGAGGGTTCCCATGGCGGTAAATTGTCGATCAGCCCTGTTGCTGCATCGGGTCACGGCCGCGACCGTCGGCGCTGGGCGGGGTGAGGCTCGCGCCGCTGCCGCCGATCAAAGTGCGACCTGACCGACGATGCAGCTCACGCTGTCGCCGCCCACCCAGACCTGTCCCTGCGCGTCGCGAGACAGATGCACCTGACCGGCCCTTCCTAAGCAGACGCCCTGGCTGGCCAGGTAGCGCTCGGGCATCAGGCCCTCGGCCATCAGCCACTGGGCCAGGCTGGCATTGAGGCTGCCGGTGACCGGATCTTCCTCGATGCCCACCGGTGCGGCAAAGCCGCGCACCTCCAGATCGGGCCGGGGCAGATCGCGCGGTGATTGGGTTCGGCTGGCGCGTGCTTCCCGGTTGGCGCGGGCGATCAACGCCGGCTGGCCCTCGGGTGCGCAGATGGCCGCCACCCCCACCTTGGTGCCCAGCGCGCGCAGTCGGGCATGATCGGGCTGCAGGCCCAGCACTGTCTCTGCCGAATCGAGCAGCAGCCCGTGCCAGACCGGGCCGTTGTTGAGTCGCTGAGACGCCCGCACCTGCGACGGCTGCAAGCCCAGTGCCTCCTCAATGTTGGCCAACAGCGCGGGTTCGATGGGTTCGCGCAGGCAGGGTGGCGCCGCAAAGGCCAGTCGCGTCCCTTCGCGGCGGATACGCACCAGACCCACCGCGCACTGCTGCGTCACGAAGGCCGCATCAGCCGCTTGGCCGCCGGCCTCTAGCCAGGCGTGGCAGCTGCCCAGGGTGGGATGGCCCGCAAAGGGCAACTCGCCACCTGGGGTGAAGATGCGCACTTGGTAGTCTGCGCCTGGCGCGGTCGGCGGCAGCAAGAAGGTGGTCTCTGACAGATGGGTCCATTGGGCAAAGCGCTGCATCTGCTCGTCGCTCAAGCCGCGGCCATCGAGCACCACCGCCAGCGGGTTGCCGAGGTAGGCCTGATCGGTGAAGACATCAACTTGGGCAAAGGCTCTCATGATTTTCCTGATGTTGTAGCGCCGCCGGCTCTGTCAGAATGGGCTGCAGTGGTTTGACGCAGCCCGGTGGGGCTGCTGGGTCGGGCCGGTGGCTGATGTGAGCTATTTTCTTATTTTTATGGGGGGTTGGGTATGAGCTTGCGCGTTTTGCTGGTGTGTTGGGTCGCGGGTGCCCTGTCTCCCGTCCTGGCCCAAACCTATCCGGTCAAGCCGGTGCGCTGGGTCGTGCCCAGCACCCCCGGCGATGGTTCGGACATCACTGGCCGCTTGATCGCCGACCGGATTTCGCGCGAGCTCGGCCAGCCGGTCGTGATCGACAACCGACCCGGGGCCGGTGGGGTGCTGGGCTCGGACGTGGTGGCCAAGTCGGCCCCGGACGGCTACACCATGATCGTGGGCAATGCCGGCTCCCATGGCGTCAACGCCGGGATCTATGCCAAGTTGCCCTATGACGTGGTCAAGGACTTCGTGCCGGTGGCCATGATCTGCACCACGCCCAACGTGATGGTCGTCAGCCCAGGGGTCAAGGCCGCCAACGTGGCCGATTTCATCGCCTTTGCCAAGGCCAATCCGGGCAAGGTCAACTACGCCCCCGGTGGCGTGGGCAGTTCGGCCCACTTGTCGGCCGAGCTCTTCAAGAGCCTGACCGGGGTGGAGATGACCCACATTCCCTACAAGGGCGCCGCACCGGCCGTGGCGGCCGTGCTCAGCGGTGAGTCTCAGGTCATGATCGGCAACTTGCCGCCCTGGGCAGCCCAGATCAAGGCCGGCAAGGTGCAGGCGCTGGCCGTGACCACCGCCAAGCGCCATCACAGCCTGCCCGATGTGGCGGCGCTGGCCGAATCGCTGCCCGGTTTTGAGACGCTGGCCTGGTTCGGTGTGCTGGCCCCGGCCGGCACGCCCGCAGCGGTGATCCAGCGCATGAACAGCGCCATCAACCAGGCGCTCGAGCAGCCCGAGGTCAAGGCCCGGCTGGCGACGCTGGCTTGCGATCCCGCACCGACGACGCCGCAGGCCTTTGCCGAGCGGGTCAGTGGCGATGTGGCGCGCTGGAAGAAGCTCGCTGCCGAGAAGAACATCCGCGCCGATTGACGCGGTGCAAGAGCCCGCGGCTTTTAGGCGGGGGGCTGTGAGTCGATACCCGGCGGCACGCGCTGGTAGGGGTGGGCGGCGAGCACCGCGGGCTCGAGTTGCTGCACCTGTTGCTGCGCTGCGGGTCGATGCAGGCAGCCGCCCCGCGCTTGCAGGTCCACGCCCAGGCTCACCTGCTCGGTCAACTCGCTTTCTTCGAACTGCACCTCCAGCATGGCGCATTCGGGCGCGACCAGCCCCACTTGCAAGCTGTGCCAGGTGCATACCGGCCCGCTCGGGTTGTGCGGAGAAAACTGCACGCCACTGTCGGCCGCGCGCTGGGCAATTTGCAGCATCTCCCAGGGCCCGCCGCAGTACTTCACGTCGGGCATGACCACGTCGTACAGGCCTTCGTCGAACAGGGTCTGAAAAGACGCCAGACCGACCTGGGTTTCGGCTGCGGCCAGCAGCACGCCTTGGGCTTGGGCCGCAGCGCGCAAGCGCCGCATTGCCGGCCAGTTGGCCCGGGTTTCAGCCAGTGGGCACTCGAACCAGTGCAGGCGGGCGGGCTCGAGCGCGCGCAGGGTTTGCAGCGCGTGCGGCTCGTCAAAGCGCCAGTGGCAGTCGACCATGATCCGGGCCTCGGGCCCGAGCGCCTCGCGCAGCGCGAGCATGCAGTCGATGCCGTGGTCGATGCGCTGGCGCCCTGCCGGCGTGGCACACAGCGCCGGCGTCAAGCCGTCGAAGGGCGCGGCCTTAAAGCCGGTGTAGCCCTGGGCCTGCGCGCGCCGGGCGGTGGCCACAAAGCCGGTGGGGCTGCGCTCGAGCGTAGCGCGGTTGATGTTGGCGTACAGGGGCAGCTGCTGGCGCTGCAGCGCCCCGAGCAGCTCATGCGGCGCCCGGCCAGCGTGCTGGGCTTGCAGGCTCAGCACCGCCTGCAGCACGGCGCTGAGCACGCAAGCGCCCAGCAAGCCCGTGGCCGGCGCCACCTGCAGTTGCTGGCGGGCCTGCTCCAGGCTCAGGCCGAGCCAGGGATCGCGCAGGTGCTCGGTCAGCGCGTCGAGTATGGGCTCCCAGCCGTT
>CANHBU010000058.1 GCA_947458345.1 Comamonadaceae bacterium | reverse complement strand
CGCCAGGGCAAGGCGGTAACTGGCCATGCTGGTGTTGTCGAGAACAGTGCATCCCAGAGCGAAGAACCCCTGCCCACCGTGGCTGATCAAATGGATCGCCGCAAGTGGCTCTCGGCCAGCCAAGTAGTCGCGCAGGACAGCCACGCCATCTGCACGTTCGTCGATGACCAGTACGAGATCGCTGGCAGTCAAGCTTGTGAAGAAGCCTTCGGGCAGTTCAACCCGAGAGTCGAAGACATACAGTTGTGAGGGCATGGGGGGTCCGATTAGGCGATGGGTAAACCCGTAAAAAGTGGCAATCAGAGAACCCGTCGACTGGCCGGGCATCCACTCCAATCCTCAAGTCAGCGGTGCCGCCAGGAAAACTTATTCGCGCAATACTTTTTTACAAATAAGTACTTTATTTGTCTATCTCCAAATAGTCAATTGCGCTTTTCATACTGGCACTGAGTTCTTCAGCCCCTAGCCCGTCAAATTGAAGCCTAGAGACGGACAAGCACCTGCAGCTGAGCAATGCCCCGGGGTCAGCGCAGACCTCAAACTGTCGCGCTCAGGCCGATGGCGTCAGCAGTTCAATGGTCACCACCAGGCCGCCGCTGTCGTGGTTGCGGGCGTGCATCTGCCCGCCATGGGCGCTGACGATCTGCTTGCTAAAGTGGTAGCCCAGTCCAGTGCCTTGCTTGCCACTCGATGAGGACGCCCGGTAATAGGGCTCGCCCAGCTGGCTGAGCTCCTGCGCTTGCAGGCCGGGCCCGTGGTCTGATACTTCGATGGTCAGACCGGTCGGGTCGCTGCGCGCTTGCAGGGTGACAAGGCTCGATGAGGGCGAATAGCGCAAGGCGTTGATGAGCAAATTGCGTACCGCCATGCCCAGCATGTCGGGATCGATGGGCCAGCTCGGTTGTGCCAGCGCGATATCGCACTGCACGCGCGCGCTCAGGTCCTCGCCGAGCTGGCCAAGCTGGGCCTGAAAAAAAGATTCAAGCGCGCAGTTTTCGATCTGAAGCTGAAGTTTGTTATGGCGAATTTTCTCGGTCGCCAAAAATCCATCGACCAAGGTCGACAAACCCCCAACGGCGCTGCGTATGGTGTGCATGCGCTCGACCTGCGCTGCAGCCAGCTGCGGCGTGTTGAACAGCACCATTTGCGCCGCGCGGTCTACCACCGCCAGAGGAGTGCGAAACTCATGCGAGAGCACGGCCACAAAACGCCGCTGCTCTTCATTTCGTTCGTTGGCCAGCGTCACGGCCTGCTCCATGCGCACTCGCTCCGATTGCAGCTCGCCGATCCGGATGAGCAGCCCCAGCGTCATGAGCAAGGCTTGCACCAGGCTCAGGCCCTGGTGCGCGTACTCGGTCAGGGCGGTGAGCGGCAGCCAGCCCAGCGACATCGTGATCTGCGTGAACGCGCCCGTCACATTGGCCAGCACGGCCATCAGATAAAACAGGAACTCGAGTTTTTTGTTGCGATGCCACAGCAGCCCGACCAGCACCAGCGTGATGAACATGTAGATGATGCTGATCCGAAACAGGTTGGGTGCGACGATGCGATAAGCGTCCGAGGCCACCAGGGGCGCAGCTACCATGCACAGCAGCGCCAGCAGCCAATAGGCTTTGTTGATTCGGGGGTAGCGCTTGCCCAGCTCGAGCAGCTGGCTCCACAGCAACACGGCCGCTGTCATGCCGGCGACCACGCCCAGGCCGGTGACCCCATCGACCAACCACGGCGGTGCCCAGGGCAAGAGCATGGGCACATAACCATTGATCCCGAGGAAGAGCAGAACCAGAGTGCCCGCGTACCCGGCGAAAGCGAGCATGCTGGTGTCTTTGAGCCAGACGCCGAACAGCAGGTTGATCAGCACAAAAATCAGCAACACGCCGAAGTAAAGGCCTTGGTAAAAATTGACCCGGCCTTCATGCGAGAAAAACGCGTCGGTCTGCCACAGGCGCGCGTTGAAGTTCATGGCGCTGATCGACTCGATGCGCACAAACACTTCGGTCGGCCCCTGCTCGCTCAGGTCCAGGACCAGCGCCATGCCGGGCGAGCGCAGCGCTGGCCGCGTGGGCCAGAAGTGGTCCCCAAGCTGATGCTCGGTCACTTGCTGATCGGGCGAGACGACCCACACCCGGACATCGTCCAGGTAGGCCTCGCCCAGGGCCAAGATCCACTGGCCACTGGTCTGGGGCTCCAGCACCAGCGACAGACGGTACCAGTGGGCCGCTGCGCTGTAGCCGCCGCTGCGCTGCGCGGCCAGGGGCACGAAGCGGGCCTGCCGGGCTTGCTCGAAGCTCAGCCGGGCTTGCTCGTCCTTTAAAAACGCCAGCTGCCCCGCGGTACTGACCACCTTGTGATCCTGGGTCAGCACCAGCGGCGCCTGAGTTTGCGCGGCGCCTGCCGCACCGAGCCCGAGCAGCAGTGCCAGCAGCAGCGCAAGATGCAACAGGCGCAGCAGGACCTGACGCACCAGGCTCATACCTCTTCTTCTTTCAGGCCCATGGGCGCGGCGAAGGTGTAGCCCTGGCTGTAAGAGGTGCGCACGGGCAATTCGAGACCCGTCTGGCTCAGCACCTTGCGCCGCAGCCGGCTGGCATAGTTTTCCAGATTGCGCAGGTTCGACAGCGTCTCCGTCTTGCCCATGGCCTTGAGCAAGGCCAAGCGGCTGACCGTTCGGCCCTGGGCCTGCATCAACTCGCTCAGAAAAATCAGCTCCTTGTACGTCAAAACGACGGGCTCGCCCTTGGGGGGGATCAGCAGCCAGCGCTTGGGCTGCAGCTGCCAGGCGCTTTCCTCAACCGCCGGCGTGTGGGCTCGCGCTGAGTGGGTGTGCTGGGCTTGGGCGTCGATGCCAAGCTGCCGGTTTGCTGCGACCCGGCGCAGCACGCTGCGGCAAGTGGCCTCAATGACCTCCAGAGGCGCGTTTTTGATGAGGTAGGCATCGGCCCCTGCTTGCAAGCCCGCCACCTGATCGGCCGGCTCTCGGAAGGCGGTGAGCATGACAATCCCCGCAGAACTGCGATCGCGCACCCAGCGGGCCGCTTGCAACCCGCTTTGTCCCGGCAAACCAATGTCGAGCAGCACCAGATCGCAAGACGGCGGGGCAAATGCTTGGTAAAGCGCTTCGGCCGATGCGTAGTCCTGCACGGCAAAGCCGCGCGCTTGCAGGTACTCGGCCAGATCCTTGCGCAGGCTGTGTTCGTCTTCGACGACGGCAATGTGGGGCTTGTCGATCACGGCGGGCTGGCGTTTGATAGGTTTCCAAGAGACACGAGATTGAATCACAGTGTTTCTTATTCGCAGCAAGTTTTGACAGAATGTGACAGAGTCCTGAGCTCGGGATCGCGCAAAGCCGGTTTTTTGGGGCTCACCAGTCAAAGACGGCGATTTCGGGTCGCGCGCCCAGTCTGGCGGGCAGCACGGAGGTGCCGATGCCTCTGGAGACATAGAGCATCTTGCACAGCGGCGAAGGGTAGGGGCCGCCGACGTAGGCGCCGCTGCCGCGTGGGGTCCACAGGGGCAGGCCAAACAGGGTGATTTGGCCGCCGTGGGTGTGGCCGGCCAGGCACAGGTCGTAGCGGGCTGTCGTGTCTTGTGCGGCGGCTGTGTCGAACCAGGCCGGCGAGTGCTCAATCAGCAGTTCGATGGTCTGTGTCGGGGCGCCGGCTGGGCGCTCGAGCTGTGGCTGGCCTGCGGTGTGGTCGTCCAGGCCGTGTGCCTGCACCTGGCCGCCGCCCAAGCGGTAAAGGCGGCGGGCGTTGACCAGCAAAGTGGTGTGGGGATGGCGATCATAGGTGGACTGCAGATGGAGCGGATCGACCCCGGCCCAGTGCTCCCAGTTGCCCAGCACAGCCACGGTGGGCCGGCCTTTCAGGCTGCGCAGGAAGGCGTCGAGAACCGGCAGGGCGTCGGCGCGGTCGATCACGTCGCCCGACAGGACGATCAGGTCGGGCTGCAGGCGCTCGATTTGCTCGGCCACAAGCTGTTCGCGCCGGCCGATGCTTTGCAGATGCAGGTCAGACAGCTGTGCGATGCGCAGGCGCGGCCTCCCCTGAGCCGCCGTCTCGTTTGGCTCGCTGAGGCGGTGGATCTTGACCTCGATCCACCGCGGCTCGATCCAGGCGGCATAGGCTGCCAGGGCGATCGCCAAGCCAGTGGCCAGCAAGGCCAGCGCCTTCAGCGCATATGGCCGTCGATGAATTCGAGAATGCATCGGCCCAGGGTTTCTTCGCTCGTGTTGAAGTGGGTGACGATGGACATGTGGTTGTGGTCGGGCAGCGTCAGGTGCACCGGAGCGCGTCCGCGCGCTTGCGCCAGGGCCAGCGCGTACTCGAGGCCGTAACGGTCGAGCAGAGGGTTCTCGTATTCGGCGTTGACCAGCAGCGTGGGCACTTGCAGCCGGGCGGCGTGGGCAATGGCCGAGCGGCTTTCATACAGGCTCTCATCGGTGCCGTAGTAGGCCCGCACACCGGCGGCGTTGGGGTTGGCCGGCAGCACATCGGCACGCAGGCGTGCCGAGATGAGCACCAGGGCTGCCACAGGAGACGCTGCGCGCTGCATCACCGGATCGCTCAGGCAGGTGGCCGCATGGGTGCCGCCGGCCGAGTGGCCGATCAGGCAAATGCGCTTGGCATCGCCCCCGTGCTCGCCGATGTGATCGGCGATCCAGTCGCAGGCCTGCGCCACGTCCATCGAGGCGCCGGGATAGGGCGCTTCATCGGCCAGGCGGTATTCGATATTGACGCCCACGCAGCCTTGCCGCGCAAACCAGGTCAGCACATTGGCATAAAGGTGTTCGCTGGTGTCTTTCTCGCCGCGCACGAAGGCACCGCCGTGCACAAAGGCGACCACGGGTCTGCCTCGGGCGCCGCTTGGGCGGTAGATGTCGAGCACCTGCCGGGGGTGGCTGCCATAGGGCAGATCGCGCACAACCTCCAGCGCTGCGGCGGGGGCGGCGGCCAGCAGGGGCTCGTAGATCGCGCGGGTGCGCTCGGCCCAGCCGCGGATATCGAGGTGCCATTGCGGGCCGATTTCGCGCAAGGCCTGGGTCAAGCTGGCCGGCCGCAGGGCGTTGGGATGTGCGTGCAAGAGGGTCATGAAGCTTACGTTTGAGCGCCGGCCGGCCAGTGTAAGCGGGTGCAGCAGGGCTACAAGGCGAGCCTAGGCGACGGCCACCCCGAGACGCTGCACAACCTGGAGGCTTTGCTCGCCCACGGGTTTTTTCATCTCGCGATTTGCGCTCAAGACCCGCGGCGCCTGGGCCGGTTGGACCCGTGCGCTGGCCGTCGTAGACGATGCCTTGATGGCCTGAGCGGGTCCTCAGGGCTGGCCGCGCCGCCAGCCCTGAGGGACTTAGCAGCCCAGCTTGCTCCAGTAGTAGGTGCTGATGGTGGGGTTGTAGCCCGGATTGGCGTACTTGGCCTTGTAGGTCGAGCCGCTGTAGGTCACAACACTGCCGGCCGCGTAGGACTTGCCTTGCACCCAACTGCCCACCGGCGCCCAGTAATAGGTGCTCACGCTGGGGTTGTAGCCCGGATTGGCGTACTTGGCCACGTACTGAAGACCCTGGTAGCTGACCACGGCACCGGCGGCGTAACTTTGGCCTTGCACCCAGCCGGCGATCGGGTCGGTGCAGGTGGGCGCGCTGCTTTTGCAGGCGTAAGAGGCCCAGTAGTAGGTGCTGGTGGTGGGGTTGTAGCCGGGGTTGGCGTACTTGGCGATGTAGGTCGAGCTGTTGTAGTTGACCACGGCGCTGGCCGGATACGACAGACCCTGGGTCCAGTTGCTGACGGTGCTGCTGCACACCGGGGCTGTGCTCAGGTTGGCGCAGTCATAGCGGGCCCAGTAGTAGGTGCTCACGGTGGGGTTGTAGCCGGGGTTGGCGTACTTGGCCAGATACAGCAGGCCGCTGTAAGACACCACACTACCTGCCGGGTAGGCTTGACCCTGCACCCAGGCCGCTGCGCTGCTGATGCACGCCGGAGCCGGAGCCGGAGCTGGAGCAGGAGCAGGAGCAGGGGCTGGAGCAGGAGCAGGGGCTGGAGCAGGAGCAGGGGCTGGAGCAGGGGCTGGAGCCGGAGCTGGAGCCGGAGCCGGAGCCGGAGCCGGAGCCGGAGCGGTTTCAGCAGCCTTGAAAATTTTCAGGAATTGCTGAGCCGACTGCGTCACGCCGCTGTAGGTGTTGATCGGGGTCAGGCCGGTGCTCGATTGCGCGATGTCGCGGTTGTAGGACCAGTAGCTCAGCAGGCCGATGCCGTTGGCCTTGACGTAGTCGGCGATGGTTTGCGCATCGGCGAGTGTGAAGACGGTCCAGTCGTCGTTCCAGCCGATCATGGGCGTGATGCCCATCATGGCGTGAATCTCGGCGCGGCTCTTGGTCGGGAAGATCGCCTGCATCTGATCGGCGGTGGCCTTGAAGGACACGATGGAGGCTTGGGCTAGCGTGGGCGGCGAGATCATGGTCTTGATGTTGTCGGCGCCAAAGGTCATGGTCATGGCGTTGATCCGACTGATCTTGACGCCGGCTGCCACGGCGCTCTTGATCAGGTTAAGCGAGTTGTCGTTCAGGCCCCTGAACCAGGCCGGTAGCGTGAACGAGGTGTAGAGGTCGGGGTATTTGGCTTGCAGGCGCACCAAGACGCGGTTGCGGCGGGCGGTGGCGTCGGTGTTGTTGAGCTGCTGGCCTTCAATGTCCCAGTCGATGCGGCGCGTGCCGGCGTCTTGCATGAGTTTTTCGAGCAGGGCCATGAGCTGGTCGTCGCTGCAGGAGACTTCGGCGTAGATACCGTCGGCACCGCCCATCGAGACGATCAGGCGCCCGCCCAGGCTGGCGTAGGTGCGTGCGTCGGGCAGCATATTGCTCAAGGTGGCGTCGAGCGCGCAGCTGCCGCGGGTAATGCCGAAGGCCAAGGTGGCGCTGCTCAGGCCGTTTTTCTGGGCCGCTGTGAGCGTGCCGGGTCCCCAGCTCTGGAAGTAGGGCGCGATTTCAGCGGCCTGGCTTGCGCCGCACAATGCGGCGGCCAGGGCCAGGGCGTGCAGGTGCCGCGGCCCGAGCGGGCTGGCACTGCGGCGCTTGCGGGAGCGGCTGTGGGTTGGTTGGGCGGTCGTCAGCGGTGCAGGGTATTGCATGGTGTTTCAAGCGTCGGTCAGACGCCTGCTCGTGTTGCGGCGGACAGGGCTGCGCCTTGCGGTGCAAAAGGGGCTCTTCGGGCCCTTTTGCCCACTTGGTGCATTCGGAGGTGTCGCTGCTTTTACCGGGTGATGAGGCGGTGTCCCGAGGCCTCTTGTGGCAGGGCCTGGCTCAGCGTTGGCCGCGATCGTAGTGGCTGAGCTGGCACCTGGGGACTGCCGCTGAGCTGCAGATGTAAGCCCATGTGTAGCTGGCCACGGATGAGCCTGATCTGCTCACTGTTCTTACCGGTGGACACAAGGACGGGCGACCCTTGCCACGCTGGCTAGAATCAGTTCGCGCCTGGATTGACCGGCTGCGATTGCACTTGTTTGCCACGAAATCAGCCGATGACCCCAAAAGAAAGCACTGTCAATTCGTTGCCGGGCCTGCGCAAATGGCGCGAGGCCGTGCCCAACGACCGCATGGCCCATGCGGTCAAGGACCTGCTGCGCATGATCCAGCGCGCCATGCAGATCCGGCTGGCGGCCCATTCGGTCTCGATCGGTCAGTGGGTGTTTTTGCGCATTTTGTGGGAGCGCGAGGGCATCACGCAGCGCGAACTCAGCGAGTTGGCCGGCATGAGCGAGCCCACCACCTACAGCGCTTTGCTCTCGATGGAGAAGGCGGGCTACGTCACGCGGCGCAAGCTGCCCAGCAATATGCGCAACCTCAGCGTCTGCCTGACCCCTAGTGGGCGTGCGCTCAAGGCGGTGCTGGTGCCACTGGCCGAAGAGGTCAATGCGGTGGCCATGAGCGATTTTTCGGCGCAAGAGATCGCGCAGTTTCGCCAGGCCATGGCCCGCATGATTGCCAATCTGGAGGCCGACGAGTCCCAGCCCGGCTCAGCCCAGGGGCCGGTTTAAGGCGCGGGTTTAAGGCGCGGGTTTAAGGCGCTGCCCTCAGCATGCGGCCCTGAGCGCTGCTGCTCAGGAGCCCCGGGTCACGGGCATGTCGGGCTCTTCCCGACGCACCAGATGGCGTGCGAGCTCAAGCTTGGCCAGCGAGGCGCGATGCACTTCGTCTGGGCCGTCGGCAAAGCGCAGCGCGCGCTGCCAGACGTAGGCGTAGGCCAGCGGAAAGTCGTCGGACATGCCGCCGCCGCCATGGGCCTGGATGGCCCAGTCGATGACTTTGGCCGCCATATTGGGCGCCACGACCTTGATCATGGCGATTTCAGCCTTGGCCACCTTGTTGCCCACGGTGTCCATCATGTAGGCGGCCTTGAGCGTCAGCAGACGGGCCTGCTCGATCATGCAGCGCGACTCGGCGATGCGCTCATGCCAGACCGATTGCGCCGACACCGGCTTGCCGAAGGCGATGCGGCTGTTGAGGCGGCTGCACATCAATTCAAGCGCGCGCTCAGCCGCGCCGATGCTTCGCATGCAGTGGTGGATGCGTCCAGGCCCCAGGCGCCCTTGGGCGATCTCGAAGCCGCGTCCTTCTCCCAGCATCAGGTTGCTCGCTGGCACCCGCACGTTCTCGAGCGAGACTTCCATGTGGCCGTGGGGCGCGTCGTCGTAGCCGAAGATGGGTAGGTGGCGCAGGATCTTGATGCCCGGTGTG
>CANHBU010000057.1 GCA_947458345.1 Comamonadaceae bacterium | reverse complement strand
GAGGATGCCGCCGGCCGCCCAGGTCAGATCCAGCGACTGGGCTTGGGCCACTTGTTCGGCGATGGCCTGCTGCGCGGCAGCCAGATCGAGCGAGAAGCTCCCGCCGGCAAACCGCTGTGGGTCGAGCCGTCCCAGCACCAGTTGGGCATCGGTGACGGTGGCCAGTTGACCGCCGCGGCCAAAGCAAACCGGGCCGGGCAGGGCTGCGGCGCTGTCGGGGCCAACCACAATGCGGCCGATGCGGTCAACGCGCCCAATGGAGCCGCCGCCTGCCCCGATTTCAACCATTTCGGTCACGGGAATGCGCACCGGCCAGCCGCTGCCTTTGAGGTTTTTCCAGGCCCGCGCCACTTCAAAGCGGCGCGACTGTTCAACTTGACCGTCGGTGATAAAACAAATCTTGGCAGTGGTGCCGCCCATGTCGAAGGACAGGGCCTGCGCGAGTCCCAGTTGACGCGACAGCGATGCCGACAGGGTCGCCCCGCCTGCCGGGCCCGATTCGACCAGTCGGATCGGAAAACGCATGGCCGTCTGCAAAGTGGTCAGGCCTCCTCCCGAGGTCACGAGAAACAGGGGGCAGCGCAAACCCAGGGCCTGCAAGCGCTCTTGAAGCGCCTGCAAATAGCGTGACATCAAGGGCTGCACGTAGGCATTGGCCACCGTGGTCGAAAAGCGCTCAAACTCGCGGATTTCAGGACAAACTTCGCTGGAGATGCAAACCGAGGCCTCGGGCCAGCGCGTGCGCACCCGATCGGCAACGGCCTGTTCGTGCTCGGGGTTGGCATAAGCGTGGAGCATGCCCACGGCCACCGCCTCGATCGCCTGGCTTTGCAGGGTCTCGATCGCTCGGTCGACCTCGTCCATGCAAAGCGGCTCGTAGGGCTTGCCAAGGGCGGTCATCCGACCCTTGACGCCGATACGGGCCTGTCGGGGCACCAGGGCCGAGGGCTTTTCGAGGTCCAGGTCGTAGTGGTCAAAGCGCTTTTCATCACCCATGGCCAGGACATCACGAAATCCCGCGTTGGTGATAAAGCCGGTGCGCGCGCCCTTGCGTTCGATCAATGCCTTGGTCGCCAAGGTCGTGCCATGGACCAGCAGATCCACGTCATGGGGTGCTGCACCGACTTGCGCAAGCACCTGCAAGATGCCCTCGACCATGGCTTGCTCGGGCGCTTGGGGGGTCGTCAGCAGCTTGGTGCTGGTTTGCTGCGGCCCGCGCTGCAGCACCACGTCCGTGAAGGTGCCGCCGATATCGACGGCGATGCGCAAGGCGCTCGCCTGGGTCATCGTGCAGCCCCAATTGGCCCACAGCATGCGGCAGTGCCCGAGCGCAAAGACCGCTGCCCGCTCATCTCCAGCCTGAACGATACGCAGCAAAACAGGGGGCTCAAGGGCGTCATGGGGCCGATGGGGAAAAAGTCGATGCCCGCAGCTTAGTCAGAGCTTGGCCCGCTGCTGTGTCAATCGCTTTACAACCTGATGAAAACCCGGATCACCATCGCCGCCGCTCAGACCAGTGCGGGCCCGGCACCCTGCGCATGCAGGGCCAGCACGTCGGGCTTGCAAATGACCACGTGGCGCTGGTGGCGGGCAATCACGCCCAGGCGCTCCAGGCGCGAGAAAACCTGGGACACGCTGACCCGGGACAGTCCGCAGATATTGCCCATCTCCTGCTGGGTAAAGGTGATGGTGATGCGACTGCCGTGCGGTGTCGGCGCGCCGTGGGCGTGCAGCAATCCCAACAAATGATGGCACACGCGCCGACCGGCCGAGTTGTGGGCTTGCAATTGGATGTGTTGCAGCAAAACGCCAAAGCGCCGGCTGCTCAGTTGTCTGTGCTGCTGGGCCAACTCGGGGTGCATTTGCAGTGCCTCCAGGAAGTCGCTGGCGGGCAGGGCCAGCAAATGAACTTCTGAGGAGGCCAGGGCACTGACCCCGTAATGGGCCGATGTGGGCAAGCTGCAGTCGCCCAGCAGGCCGTTGGCACCCAAGATCATCAGGTGCCGCTCGCGTCCGTCGATCCCGAAGGACGACAGCCGAACCCGGCCGTCCAGGATCACGTACACGGTCTGCGCCGGCTGACCCTCATGAAACAGGGTCTGGTCTTTGTGCAGGCTCAGTGCCCGCGCATCTTCGAGCAAAGGCGTCCATGAAAATCGCAGGTCGGTCAGCCAGGCCGAGACCCGCTCGTTGCTGCTTTGCGTGGCCGCCTCGGCCAGCCGCCTTGCTGCCTGCGGTGCGCCGTCCGTGCGCATCATGCTGGCGGCGTCCCGATCCCAAAGGGCCAATCCATGGAGCGCAAATCCGTCCTGCAAAACCGTTCGCAATTGGCGCTGGCAGGCCGGCTCACGACTTGCCTTCGTTGAGGTTGTATTTCATGATCCGGCCGTGCCGTCCCTGGCGGTCTCGCTCGAGATCAAACACATCGCCCTCGAGCATGGCGCTGCGGCGCAGCACATCGGCCAGCCGATCGTGATCTTGCAGCTCGAGTTTGAAGGCAAACACCTCGAGCATCTGCGGCAGGTGCACGGCATAGCGCGCCCCAACGATGGCCGCTGCAACGTGCTTTTGCTCAAGCACCCAGCGGGTGGCCACGCTTGAGAGGGCAACGCCGTGGCGCTGGGCAATTTGCTGCAAGACGGCCAGAAGTTGTTGAAACAGGGACCAGCCGCCGAAATCGTCGATCACCAATTTGTACTTGATGAGCGAGCGATTGCTCAGGCTGGCTGGCTCTGGCGCGCCCAACCAGGCCTGCGTCAAAAAGCCCCCGGCCAGGGTTCCATAGCACAGCAGCTGCAGGCCAGAGCGCTCGCACAGCTGCGACATCGCGCCGGCAGGTCGGCGATCGAGCAGGGAGTACTGAACCTGCATGCTCACCAGGTCAATCCCCGCATCGAGCAGGCGCTGGGTCTGTTCGGTGTTGAAGTTGGTCGCGCCGATCAAACGCAGCGTGCCCTCGCGCTTGAGCGCCATCAAATGCGCGGCCGTCTGCTCCATCCCTGCCACGGCGTAGTCCCACCAGTGGTACTGCACCAGATCGAGCACGCCCGCCTGAAGCCGCTGGCGGGAGCGCTCATGAATTTCACGCACATAGCCCTCATTGACCCGATGCAAGTGGGCCAAATCAGGCACAAATTTGGTGTGCACCTGCAAACCGGGGTCGCGCTCTCGGTAGCGCCCGATCAGCTCTTCGACGCCGGTGTAAATATCGGCGCAGTCAAAAGTGTTCAAGCCAGCTTTTGCAAAGTGGGCCATGTCGTCGATTGCGCGGTCGGCTTGCACCTCGCCGTGGTCTCCGGCCAGCTGCCAGCCGCCTCGGATCAAGCGTGCGATCTCATAGCCTGGCGCCAGGCGCAGGGTCTCGACCGTCATGGCTGCTGACCTTTCAGGGCCACGGCCGTCGTCTGGCTGTGCTCAAACCGGCGCGGCTGCAGGCGTGTGATGCGAAAGCGGGTGGGGCAATTGGGATCCGGGCATGCCACCTCGCTGTCCGTGCTCATCCAGTCGTTGGCATGGCTGGCGCGCTGTTTGGCGGGCAACAGGGGCAAAAGTGCCGCCATCGAATACAAAGAAAAGCCCTGGCCCGCTGGGAAATGCAGCATTTCTCCGCGCACTTCAAATGAATCGCCCAGCCGCGCGCCGCAATAAATGGCAGCATCGGCTGGGCCCACCACCTCGACGTGCAGGTCAAAAATCTCGAAGCTCTCGTCGCTCATCTCACTACTCCCCCAGACGGGCCCAAAATGGGCCACCAGCCTGCATTTTGACCCGATAAGCCCGGGGAGTGGCGTGTAAGCGCGGGCAGCTCGATGATGGGGTGTCGCGGGCGGGCCCAGGCACGCCGGCTTGTGCAGGCGTGCTGGCTGAGCCCGGCTCATTCAGCCTTGATGCCCGCCGCTTTGATGATCAGCGTATTGGCAGCCAGCTCTTCCTTGATCATGGCATCGAACTGTTCCGGGCTCAGGGGCATGGGATCGGCGCCCAAGCTGGCCAGGCGCTCGCGGACATCGGGCGCTTGCAGGGCCTTGAGCGTGACCTGGTTGATTTTCTGCACCACATCGCGCGGTGTCTTGGACAGCACCAACATGCCGATCCAGAACACGTAGTCGGCCTTGGCGATGCCCGCTTCTGTGAGGGTGGGCACATCGGGCAGAAAAGACGAGCGTTTTTGGGTGCCCACGGCCAGTGGCAGCAGCCGCCCCGCTTTGATCATGGGAATGGCCGAGACCAGCGGCGCAAAGAAGTAGTCGATGCGCCCGGCGATGGTTTCATTGATGGCCTCCGGTGAGCCCTTGTAGGGCACGTGCATCACATCGATGCCGGCAGCGGCCTTGAATTTTTCGGCGCTCATGTGGGTCGCGCTGCCGGCGCCCACCGAGGCGTAGTTGAGCGAGCCGGGCTTGGCCTTGGCGGCATCGACGACGTCTTTGACGCTCTTAAAGCCCTTGGAGGGAGACACCACCATGACGTTGGGCACCACCGCCAAGGGCGTGACCCCCGAAAAGTCTCGCACCGGGTCGTAGTTGACCTTGGAGATCAGCGGGACCACGGTGTGGGCGGCCGTGTAGACGAAGATGGTGTGCCCGTCGGCGGGCGCTGCCTGCAGCGCCTGGATGGCCACCGCGCCGCCGGCACCGACACGGTTTTCCAGCACGACGCTCTGGCCCAGCTCGGCCTGCAGTTTTTCGCCGATGGCCCGGCCGATGATGTCTGAGGCGCTGCCGGCTGAGGCGCCCGAGATCAGGCGCACCCCCCGGCTCGGAAAGGCCTGCGCCCAGGCGTGCGGCAGCAGACCGGCGGCGCTCAGCGCGGCCAGCGTTTGCAACAGATCGCGGCGCGACAGGCCGCTTCTTTCGATGGCGTGGGTCATGGGATCGTTCTCCTGGTTGGGGTGAGGGGTCACAGGCGCATCAGGCCCAGTTGTTCGGCCATCCAGTCGGCCGTGCGGTAGCGGTATCGGTAGGGCCGGTTGTTGGCGATGTGATTGCCGTCTTCGACAATCATCAGCTCCACCGGCCCGCTGGCCTCGTCGGCCATGCGTTGCGTGTCGGTCCATGGCACCAGGCGGTCTTGCTTTCCGGTGACCAGGAACAGCGGGCAGCTGATCTGCTGAGCCACGCCGTTTTTGAGCGTGAGTGTGCTGGCGTAGCGGCGGGCTTCGTCCTGTGTTTTGCAGTGGGCGCGCACCCGGAAGGCCTCCCGCGTCAGTTCGGGCACCCGATCCCAGTTGTCGCCAAAGTCATAAGGCCCGGCCAGGCCGATGCAGGCCTTGATCCGCTTTTCAAAGGCCACCGCCCTGGGCGCGTAGTAGCCGCCCAGGCTCACGCCCCACAGGCCGATGCGGCTGCTGTCGACCTCATCAAGGGTCAAAACATAGTCCACCATAGCGCTGACAGCGACCTCGTAGTCGCCGCGGATGGGGAAGTCGTATTCCGCCTCGCCCTGACCGGGGCCGTCGACCATGAGCGTGGCGATGCCGCGCTGAAGAAACGGAATCTCGTAGGCTTCGAGCTCCTCCTTGGCCGAATCGAGTCCCGGCACCATGATCATGATCGGCGGGCGCACGGCCCCTTCCGGCAGCCTCAGAAAGCCCGCCAGGTGTTTGCCTTGATAGGGGATGTGCACGCGCCTAATGGGCGGTCGCTGGTGCGGCAGGGCCAGTTGGCGGCATTGCACCGCTTTCATGTGGGCTGAGCGCATTTGGTCGAGGTCGTGCACGTAGACGAACTTGGCAAAGTGGTAGTAGACCGCTGCGCGCGCCAGGTGCTCGGCACCGGTGAGCTTGTAGTTCTCACTCAAAGCCTCCAGGCCCAGCGCTTCGTGAACGGCTGCGCGTTTGCACCAGGCGGCGCACCAGTCGTGCCAGCGCTCAATGGAGGCGGTGACTTCTTGGAAGTCGGTCAGCATCACGCCGTTGGAGACCATGCGCGGTGCCCAGTGCGAGATGGCCGATTCGATCAGTGCGTCCTTGCTCATGTGGTGGCTCCTTTGTGTCCTTGCACAGTTGTCGGTTGTCAGATGCCCAGGTCCTTGAGCATTTCCGTGGGGTAGCGCTCGCCGGCGCAATCTTGCGGGCTGAAGATGGCCTCCAGTTGCGCGCATTGCGCGGCGTCCAGTTGCACCCCGGCGCCGGCCACGCTGTCTTGGAGCTTGTGCAGCTCCCGCGTACCGGTCAGCGCGAAAACGTCCTGCCCCTGGGCCAGCACCCAGGCCAGCGCCAGTTGCGCTGCGCTCAGCCCCAGGGTCTGCGCCATGGCTTGCATCTGCTCGACCAGCTGCAAGTTGCGCTCCAAGTTCTCGCCCTTAAAGCGCGGATGGATGCGCCGCCGGTCGCCAGGGGCCAGGTCCTCGTAGCGACGGATCGCGCCGGTCAGCAGGCCTCGCCCCAGAGGTGAATAGCCCACAAAGGCGATGCCCAGGCGTCGGCAGGTGTCGATGATGGCCTGCTGCGGTTGGCGGCACCAGAGCGAGTACTCGGTTTGCAGCGCGCTCAGCCGGTGCGTGCGGTGCGCCCTCTCCATAGTCTCGATGCCCGCCTCGCAGATGCCGATGTGACGCACCTTGCCCTGTTGCACCAGCCGACCCATGGCCCCGATGGTGTCTTCAATCGGCACCTTTGGATCGACGCGGTGGAGGTAATACAGGTCGATCACGTCGGTGCCCAGGCGCTGCAGGCTCGCTTCGCAGCAGGCGATCGCGTAATCGGGGCGTCCGTTGGTGGCTTTGCTGCCGTCGGGCAGGGTCAGGTTGCCGAACTTGGAGGTCAGGACCGCCTCTGAGCGCCGCCGCCCCAGCGCGCGGCCGAGCCAGCTCTCGTGCAGTCCGCCCCAGTAGGCGTCGGAGCTGTCCAGAAAATTCAGTCCCAGGTCGAGCGCCCGAGCAATCAGCCGGTTGAAGTCGGCTTGGGCCTGCGGACCAAAGTCTTGGGCCGCCATGCTGTGGCCCAGGCACAGCGACGAGACCCGAAGGTCCGATGCGCCCAGTTGTCTCGTGTCCATGGTGGTTTGAGGTGCCTGTTGAGGCCAGCGGCCTGAGGTCGCAGCGCCTGTCGCGATGCAGTTTAAAAACGGATCTTCAGTCCGAACAGGAACTGTTTGTTAGATTTGCCAAACTTTTGGTTATAGTGAGCGGGCGATGAACTTGCAGCAACTGCGCTATCTGACCGAGGTCGCCGATCGCGGGCTCAATCTGTCGCGTGCGGCCGAGGCGCTGCACACCTCGCAGCCTGGTATCAGCAAGCAGATCCGCCTGCTCGAAGAGGAAATCGGCGCCGACTTGCTGGTGCGGCGGGGCAACCGCATCACCGGCTTGACCGAGCCAGGCCAGCAGGCGCTGACGATTGCGCGGCGCATGCTGCGCGACCTCGACAACCTGCGCCGGGTGAGCGATCAGGCTGGCGGCGAGCCACGCGGCTCGCTGGTCATTGCCACCACCCATGCCCACGCCCGCTATGTGCTGATCCCGGTGGTGCAAGCGTTCCAGCAGCGCTTTGCGGGGGTTAACTTGAGCCTGCGCCAAGGCAACCCGGACCAGATCGTCGATCTGATCCGCAGCGGCGCTGCCGATCTGGGCCTGTGCACCAAGCCGACCCTGAGCACGCCCGATTTGCGGGCCTTGCCCTGCTACCTGATTCACCGCTGTGTGCTGGTGACCCAGCGCCACCCTTTGCTCAAGAAAAAGCCGATCAGCCACGCCGATCTGGCCGCCTGGCCCATGATCACGCTCGATGCGTCTTTTGCCGGCGGCGTTGCCGTGCTCAGCGCCTTTGCGCAAAAAAACATCGAGCCCAAGGTGGTGCTCAGTGCCACCGATGCCGACGTGATCAAGGCCTTCGTGGCCTCGGGCATGGGGATCGCCACGCTGCCCGAGTGGGCTTACAGCGCCAAGCGCGATGCTGGCCTCAAGAGCATCCCCGCCCGCCACCTGTTTGCGCCGGCGGTCAGCTACCTGTGGCTGCAGCGCCACCAGTACCTGCGCGGCTATGCGCTGCAGTTCATCGAGATGCTTTCGCAGGTCTGGAGCCCGGCGCGGGTGCGCCAGGCCCTGGACGACGAGCAGGAGCTCGACGATGCGCTGGCAGTCGACCTGAGCGTGCGTCCATGAGTGCTCCGCACCGGTGGGCCGGCACGGCGCATTACCATCTGCATCTGGCAGACGGGCCAGGCCCCATCCAGGCTGCAGGGGCCTGACCCGTGAGATCGACTCTTCCACACCCGCTTTGGCATGTCCACCTTTGATGCTCCCAAGGCCCCGGCGGCCTACGCTACCGTCAGCCTCGATTCGCTGCGCCGCAGCGGCAAACGTCACGCTCGGCTCAAGGGCCGGCAAGGCGACGAGTTGTCCACGCAGGAGGTGCGCGCGCTGATCGGCCTGCGGCCCGAGGGCGGGCATCGCCGCGATCTCTTGATCGAGTATTTGCATCGGCTCAACGACCTCTACCTGGGCCTGCACGAGCGGCACCTGGTGGCCCTGGCCCAGGAGATGAAGCTGCCGATGGCCGAGGTCTACGAAGTGGCCAGTTTCTACCACCACTTTGAGATCTTGCGCGAGGGGCAATCGGCCCCTGCGCTGACCGTGAGGGTGTGCGAGGGTCTTGCCTGCGAAATGCACGGCGCGCGCGATTTGCTCGAGCGGCTGCCCAAGCTGCTCGATGCCCGCGTCATTGCTGCGCCCTGCATCGGCCGATGCGAGCAGGCCCCTGCCGTGGCGGTGCACCAAAGCGCCGTGCCTCACGCCACAGCCGAGAAAGTGGCGCAGGCCTGCGCCCGGGCCCGCAACCCCAACGCTCCCATCGATCCAAGCCCACAGCCAGCTGAGCCAGCTGAGCCGGCCGCCCCAGCGCAGGCCTTTGATCCGGCCGATTTCGCGCTGCGCAGCCTGACGCCGGGCACGCCGGGCGATGCTCCAGTGGGCCTGGCT
>CANHBU010000056.1 GCA_947458345.1 Comamonadaceae bacterium | reverse complement strand
GCAGCAATGGCCTGGGACTTTTGCGCGGCCTGAACTTACAGAGGACCTTGGATCTGGCCTTGACCCACGCCCTGACAGGACGCTGATCGACTGCCTCGTACCGCTTGCGGCTGCACGGCAAGGGCGGGGGCATTTGTCTATCGAAACTTGTCTCTCGGAACTTGTCTCTCGGAACTTGTCTCTCAGGCTTTGTACCCACTGGCTGACACAGCCGCGCCGGGAGGCTGCTTATGCTCGGTCGAGCAGCGGGCACAGCCCCAGGACAGCCCAGGCCACCCGCCATGGGCGAGGCATTTCGGGAATCCAATAGATGTTGAAGAACAAAGTGGCCCTGGTCACGGGTGCAGCCTCAGGCATAGGCCGAGCCATCGCGCTGGCATTTGCGCGCGAAGGCGCCCGGGTGGTGGTGTCTGACCTGGCCGCAGACGGCGGCGCCCAGACCGTGGCGTTGATTGAAGCGGCGGGTGGACAGGCAGTCTTTGAAGCAGCCGATGTCAGTCAGGCCGAGCAGGCCCGCCTTCTGGTCGATCGTGCGGTGAAGGCTTTCGGACGGCTCGACGTGGCCTGCAACAACGCCGGCGTGGCCGGCGTGTCGGCCACTACGGCCGACTATCCGCTCGATGCCTGGGCTCAGGTGATCAACATCAATTTGTCAGGCGTGTTCTATGGCATGAAGTACCAGATACCGGCCATACTCGAGGCCGGGGGAGGTGCCATCGTCAACATCGCATCGATTCTGGGCAGCGTGGCGTTTGCCCAAGCGCCGGCCTACACCGCAGCCAAGCATGGTGTGGTCGGGCTGACGCGGGCGGCAGCACTGGAGTACAGCGCCTTGGGCCTGCGCATCAACAGCGTGGGCCCGGCCTTCATTCACACGCCGATGATCAGCCGCTTCGAGGGCGATGCCGCAGTGCGCGAGCAGCTCATTGCCCAGCACCCGATCGGTCGCTTGGGCCAGCCCGAGGAGGTGGCCGAGTTGGTGCTGTGGCTGGCATCGAGCCGCGCTTCCTTTGTGACCGGCGCTTACTATCCCGTCGATGGTGGCTATCTGGCCCGGTGAGCACGGACTCAGCAAGGCGATGCGCTTGGCCGCTCAGGGGCGGAAACTGGGGGCAAGAAATGGGGGCAGACCCTAACTTGCGCGCAATCTCCGCACCCACTCCCACACGCATCATCGATCCGGCAAGGGTCTGTTTTGACCATCGACGATATTGGCTAAGATGGTGGACAAAACCGGCATGAACTGTCGCTCATGGCCCAAATGGTTGGCCAGTTGATACACCTGGGCAGCAGCATCGGCCAGATGGGTGACGCCGCCATCGGGAGCCGCAATTTTTCGGTAGTACTGCAGGTCTTTGACGGCAATGCTCATCATGGCTTTGAAGTCGGAGTCGTCCCCATCGAGCGTCCATCTCATGAAACGCTGGAACATCACGCTGTTGCCGCCCGAGCTGTCGACCACTTCCTTGAGCACCCGCATGTCCAGGCCCAATCGCAGCGCCGTCGACAGCGCCTCTCCCACCACGGCACTGGTGGCCAAAGCCAGAAAATTGTTCACCAGCTTGATGGTGTGACCACTGCCCAGCGCCCCGGTTTCGATGATGGTGCTGGCATAGGTCCGGATCACCGGCATGACGCGCTGCACCGTCGCGGGCTCGCCGCCCACAAAAGTGCTCAGGGTGCCCAGTTCGGCCTCTTTGGGGGTCCGGCCAAAGGGCGCGTCGACCATGTCCGCCCCTTTTTCTCGCAGCGCTGCGCCGATGCGCCGGGTGGATTCGGGCTCAGAGGTGGTCGAGTCAATCAACACCAAGCCGGGTCGAGCCACAGAAAGAATGCCCGACGCACCGAACACCGCTTGCTCGACATGGCCGGTCGAGGGCAAGCACATGAACACCATGTCACTGCGCAAGGCCAGCTCTGCCGGCGTCTGGGCCTCCTGCGCGCCACGGCTGAGCAAATCTTGCACCGGCTCGCGGTTGCGATGCCCGAGCACCGTCAGGCGGTAGCCTTTTTCCAAGATGTTCTTGGCGGCGCCATGCCCCATGAAGCCCACGCCCATGTAGCCAATGGCGGGCAATTGAGGGGTGCTATCAGTCATAAATACGGCTGGCAATGGCATTTTTGCGGATGAAGCCCCAGTCATAGGTGACACCGAGCCCAGGGCCTGAAGGCACCTCGACACAGCCGTCGGTGCCGCAGCAATCGAGCTGATCGGTGTAGCCGCAGGTGTAAACCGGTGCCACCATATTGGGACAGTCAGGGCCCACCAGCGCCAACTCGTAGTAGTTGCTGTTGCGCATGGCTGACATCAGATGCCTGTGCGCCGGGCCGCAAGCATGAACTTCGACATCGAGCCCCAAGGCCTCGCCCAGATGGGCAATTCTCAAGCTGCCCGTGATGCCGTGATCGTATTCGGGATCGACGCGCAAGAAATCGGTGCCGCCGGCCATCACAAAATCTGCCTTGGGCTCAATGCCGCGCACATACTCGGTGATCAGCAAAGGCGTCTTGATCATGCCTCTGAGCTTTTGGTGCATGAAAGCGGACTTGCCGTTGTCACGCATCGGGTCTTCATACCAAAAGTAGTTGCCCTCATCGCAAGCCCGCCCCACATACAGCGCATCTGAAAACTTGCGAAGCTGGTTGGCCGGATCGAGCATCAAGGTCATGCGATCACCGACCACCTGGGCCACATGCAGCACGTTTTGCGCTTCCTTGCGAGCGTCGCCGTCATTCCAGCCGTGAATTTTGTAGGCCCGAAAACCCAAGGCATAGCATTCTTCGGCAAAGTCAGCATAAGCCTCCTTGCAATTGAGACCGGCCTTGTCATCGCCCAGATAGGTGGAGGCATAAACCGGCAGCCGCTGGCGATAGCCCCCGAGCAACTCCGAGATGGACGCCTTGTATTTTTTGCCCGCCAGATCCCAAAGCGCAATGTCCAGCGGGCCGTGCCCCATGCCCGACCATTGCCTGATTTCGCGCTTGAGGTCGTCGTAAATTTCTTCTCGTGCCAAGGCGTTGCGGCCGATCATGAAAGGCGCGAGCATGTCCATTTCGCCGCGCGTTGCAGGGCTGGCCACCCAGTTGGTGACGTACTCTCCGCGGTGGCCGTCGTCGGTGGTGATGGCGATGGCATTTTTTGTCGCGCGAATCGAGGCCCCTTTTTTGTAGGTGATCATCTGGCCCACGCCGGTGCGCTCCTTGTTGGGCGAGTCAAACTGAAAATCAACGATCTCGATGGACTTGATACGGCTCATGCGGGTCTCCTCCTGTGCAGACTTTCCCTAAGGGAAAGCACCAGCTTGAATGGGCCTATAGGATAGAGGACTATTGCCACTTTGCAACAGGAGTTGATATGCGAATGACACGCTCAGTACCGGCTTTGCTGACGGCCTTGCTTGCAGCCTTCTTGACCACGGGTGCGGCAGCGCAAACTGTTTTGCGGTTTGGCCACGCCAACAGCCCCGGTGAGATTGCCCACGACCTGTACAAAGAATTTGCAGACAACGTGACCCGAAAATCGGGCGGTCAATTGACGGTGCGCGTCTTCCCTTCGGAGCAACTGGGTAAAGAGGTCGATCTGCTTCAGCAGCTCAAGTCAGGCGCGCTGGACATCTCCTCGCCTTCCATGCCCACATTGAATTCGATGGTGCCGGCCTTTGAGATGCCCAGTGCCCCGTTTCTCTGGAGAGACTGGAAAGAAGCCGAAACCGTCATCCGCGGCCCGGCCATGGAGCCGATCTGGAACGAATTGAGAGACCGGCACAACATCGTGCCGCTGACCAAGATCTGGTACTGGGGATGGCGCAACTTCACCTTTGGAACCAAAGAGGTCAGGAAGCCCGAAGACATGGCGGGCCTGAAAGTGCGCGTGCCCGAATCCCCCATCTGGGTCGAAATGGTGCGCGGATTCGGTGCAGCACCGACCCCCATTCCATTTGGCGAGGTGTACACCGCACTGCAGCAAAAAACTGTCGACGGACAGGAAAACCCGATCCCCACGATTTTTTCGCGCAAGTTCTACGAGGTGCAGGGCGTGCTGTCCATGAGCCGCCACATGCTGCAGAACAACACCATCTTGATCAACAAGAACAGCATGGAAAAGCTCAAGCCTGAGCTGCAAAAGTTGCTGATCGATGAGGCGGCTGCCGCATCCGCGAAAAACTCCGAAATGCAGCAGGCCCGTGAAGTGTCGATGCTCGAAGACATCCGCAAGTCTGGCCGCATCAAGATCATTGACAACCCGGACCGTGATGCGTTTGCCGCACGAATGACCCCGGTCTATGCCCGCCTGGAAGCCCGCTGGGGAGCAGAGCACTGGAAACGTGTGCGCGCCGAAATTGACCGCATGCGCAGCGCCAAGTAAACACGGCAGATGTCGTTTTTGCGAATGCTCGACAGGCGCCTGGCCAAGCTCGAGGACCTGTTGATCATGGCGATGGTGGCCACGATCGCCATCCTTTTAGGTCTCGGTGTCGTGCTGCGCTATGTGTTCAACAATCCGCTGACCTGGGCTGAAGAGTTTGTCGTCACGCTGTTCGTGTGGTCGGTGATGCTGGGCGTGCCTTCTGCCTTGCGCTCGCGCATGCACATCCGGATTGATGTCATGATCTTGCGCCTGTCAAACACGGCGCGCAGGATCGTGGGTTGCATCGCCTGCCTGGCTGGCCTTGTGATCATGTGCGCCGCTGTGTATGCCGGCTACGCCCACACCGTGGGCGTTTGGAACAGCCAAACGCCCATGCTGGGGTTTTCTATGGGGTGGATCTTTTTGGCCATGCCGGTGGGTTTCGCTTTGACGCTTTTTCACGGCAGCATGATCCTGATCGAAGAAGGGCCGCAGCGGGTCTTTCAGAACGCCACGGAGACCGTGATCGATTCGGCCCCTGCGTGAGAACGCCATGTTGACTTTGCTGCTGTGCGTCTTTGTGGCGCTGCTTTTGTTTGGTGTGCCGATTGGCTTTGCCATGCTCGGTGCATCGATGCTGGTCATAGGGCTCGAGGGCATTCCGGTGTCGGTGGTGGCGCAGCGCGTAGCCACCAGCGTGCAGTCCTTCCCTTTGCTGGCTGTTCCCCTGTTTACCTTGGCCGGCGCGCTGATGAACGAGTCGGGCATCAGCGAGCGTTTGTTCAATTTCACGCGCGCCTTTGTGGGGCACATCCGCGGCGGGTTAGCACAGACTGCCATCGTGGGCAATGTCTTCCTGTCGGGCATATCCGGCTCGTCGGTCGCTGACTGCGCCGCAACGTCACGTGTGTTTGTGCCGCAACTGACACAAGCCGGTTACGGCCAAGGATTTGCGGCTGCCGTGTGCGCTGCTGCAGCCACGCTGGGCCCCATCATTCCGCCCTCCATCCTGATGGTGATTTATGCATGGCAGGCCAACGTCTCGCTGGGCGACTTGTTCATTGCAGGATTGATTCCTGGCCTCATCATGGCGTTGGCGATGATGCTGGTCATTGGCATCACAGCCCACCGGCGCGGGTTTCCAAAAGATGCAGCTTTTGGCGCCGATAAGCTCTGGCACGCCTTCAAGGAGGCCCTGTGGGCCCTGGCCATGCCCATCCTGATCCTGGTGGGTTTTCGCATAGGCGTCTTCACGGCCACTGAAATTGCAGCCGTGGCCTGCGCCTATTCGCTCTTCGTTGGGCTGTTTGTCTACCGCACCTTGAGCTGGAAAGGCTTGCCTGAGATCTTGTTGACCACGGGCCGTGAAACCGCGGCCATTTTGGTCATCGCCGCGGGTGCCGCCCCCTTCGGGTGGATCTTGGGTGTCGAACAAGCGCCTCAGCAAGTGGCGCAATTGCTCACCTCCATCTCCACAGAGCCCTGGGTCATTTTGCTGATCCTCAACATCGCCTTGCTGGTGGCCGGCATGTTCATGGAGACCCTGGCCATCATGATCATCTTGGTGCCCATCCTGATTCCGCTGTTGAACGAGCTTCAAATCAACCTGGTCCACTTTGGCATCGTGCTGCTGGTCAACTTGGTGATTGGACAGATCACGCCGCCTGTCGGCGTCTTGATGTTTGTGGCCAGCTCGGTCTCCAAAACCCACTTGGGCTTGATCGTCAAGGAGATCGGGCCATTTGTGCTTGCATTGATCGGGGCGCTGATGCTGCTCACTTATGTGCCGCAGCTGTCGATCTGGCTGCCGCAGTACCTGAAAACCTGAAGTCGATGCGATCGGACCGAGGCTCTTCGTAAGGCCAATTGCCGGCCCATCGATCCATAGCCGCACAGGCCCATAGCCAGATACCATGAAGACCTTGAGGTATCCGGCGATCGGCTCGATCGCTGCCCTGTGCTTGCGCGCTCTGCACCCTTCATCGGGCTCAAATGCGGACCAGATCCATGCACAATCGGGGCCCGCGAGACAACAAGCTCGTCTTTACCCACAACAAGCCAAAGGGAAACACCGCCATGAAACTGCTGCACTTCAACGACTTTCGACTGGGCGTACTCAAGGGCGACCAGGTGATCGACGTCACACCGGTGATCGCCAATATCCCGCACAGCGGGCCGGGCGACCGCATGAACAGCGTGATTGCCAACTTTGCCGATCTGCGCCCCCGCATCGAGGCGGCGGTGGCCGCGGGCAGCGGCGTGCCGGTGGGCTCGGTGCGCATCCGCCCGCCGGTACCCAAGCCGACCAACATTGAATGCATGGCGGTCAACTACATGGAAGACGGCACGCTCAAAGAGCCGGCGGCGATCAACGCCTTCCACAAATCGCCCGGCTGCATCATCGGCCACGGCGACACCATGGTGTTGCCCGATTTTCCGGCTTCGGTCTTCGAGGGCGAGGCCGAGTTGGGCCTGGTGATCGGTAAGCCCACCAGCCGCGTATCGGCTGACAATGCCATGGACCATGTGTTTGGCTACATCAACTTCATCGACGGCTCGGCCCGCGGTGTGGTGCCGCCCACCAATGTGTTTTATCAAATGAAGTCGCGCGCCACCTTCGCGCCGATCGGGCCCTACCTGGTCACCGCCGACGAAGTGCCCGATCCGCAAAAGCTGCAGATCAAACTCTGGGTCAATGGCCAGCTCAAGCAGAACTTCAACAGCGACGACATGGCGCACAAGATCCCGCGCTGCATCGAATGGGTCTCGCACATCCACGACCTCGAACCCGGCGACATCATCGCCACGGGCACCAACCACCGCGGCCTGTCGTCTTTTCAGGACGGCGATGAGGTCGAGCTCGAGTGCGAGGGCATGGGCCGCCTGAAAATCAATGTGCGCGACGAGCTCAAGCGCACCTGGTCGCGCGAGACGCGCCTGGAGCGTACCGAGAAAGGCTTGGAAGGGCTGACGCCGCAACTGACCGGCAAATACGCAAAGGCCGTCTAAGGAAGGTCTGCACAAGTCCATCATCGCGATCGCTGCGTCGCTGCTGCCATTGCGGCGACGGCGCCACTTTCGTCATCACAAGGAACCCAGCGATCCAGCGACTGCAGCGGCGCCAGATTGCCGCGTCCTGCCGCGGCGCAAGCGGCTAAAGGCCGCTGCTTGCAATGACCGATTGGGGCTTGCGTATCAATCGCCCAGGCGAAAAACGTCTCGCAAGGCCTCGAAAGCTGGGTTGGCCCAGCCGCCCTGGGGCCGCTGAAAAGCGCCGATACGGCGCGCCGGGCGCAGGCCAGCGCGCCAAAGCGAGACCTGCATCTCGGCGGTCTTGGCGGCCAGGGCGATGGTGTCGATGACCGGCGCACCGAGCACCTCGGTGATGCCCGCGCGGTGCGCCAGGGTGGACAAAAAGGCCGGGCCAGGGATGATGACCGATGCGCCTTCACGCACGGCGCGTTCGGCGGTGGCCACAAATTTGTCGAGCAGCGGGCCAGGCCGACCCAACGCGGTGGCAATCTCTTCTTCGGACGCGTCAACGATATAGGGGCCGCTCAGGTGGCGCGACTCAACGCCATAGCGTGTGACCTGCTCGCCGTAAACCTCGCAGAAGGCGCTAGAGCTGGTCACGATGGCGAACTTGCGGCCCAGAGTCATGGCCATGTGGTAGGCCGTCTCGCTGATGCCAATCACCGGCATGTCCAGCAGGCTGCGGCCCTCGTACAGGCCCACATCCAGGGTGCAACCGATCACAAAGGCGTCGTAGCCTTCGGCCTCGGCGCGCCGCATGTTGTTGAGCGTCTGGATGTTTTGGAAGTACTGCAGGCCGCGCCAGTTCTCGATGTCGCGCACCATCACCGGGATACCGTGCAGGTGCAACTCGGTGTCGGCGCCCAGCACGCGGCGGCATTGCGCCAGCACGGTGCGGCCGTAGTCGTCCCACACCGGCTCAAAGCCGTAGGCGCTGGCGCTTTGGTACCAGATCTTCATGTGTGGCTCCTGTCGGTGTCGGGGTAGCCCAGGCTGGTCTGTTGGCACCAGCAGCCGGCGGCGCGGCCGCTCAGGCAGGCCTCGGCGCCTTCGACCACCTGGCCGTCCTGCACCCACACCGGCCAGTCGTGGCTGGGGAAGAGGCGAAAACGGGGCGCCACCTGCATCATCCGCTTGAGCGCGGCTTTTTCCTGGCGGCGCGCGACCACATGGTTGGCCGAAGTCCCCAGGTCGCGGAATGTGGCGGTGGGTGTGAGCAGCTGGTGGCGCACGCTGTAGATGAGGTCGCCGCAGAACACGGCCACGCCCTGGTCGGTGTCGGCCACCACCAGCATCGAGCCTTCGGTATGGCCACCCGCGCTCAGGCAGCGCAGGCCCGGCAGCAGGGTTTCGCCGCCGGTGGCCTCTAAATCCAGCAGCCACAGCGCGCCCCGCGTATGCAACCGGTCGATGAAATGCTTGATATCTTCGGGCGGGTAGGACGGGCCCGAAAGGCCACTGACCGCGTATTCGAGCTCTCGCCGGTTGACCACCGCCACCGTGGACATGGGAAACACATCGGTCTGACCGGCGTGGTCGATGTGCAGGTGGGTGTGCAGCACGTAGTTCACGTCCGCAGGGG
>CANHBU010000055.1 GCA_947458345.1 Comamonadaceae bacterium | reverse complement strand
GGCCCAGTCGCAGGCCTCGGTGCCGCCGGCGCCGGCCTGGATGTCCAAAAAGGCGTTGAGCGGGTCGGCTTGGTTGCTGAACATGCGCCGAAATTCGAGCCTTTCGACCTCGGCCTCGACTTTGGCGGCTTCGGCTTCGATGGTCAGCAGACCGGCCTCGTCGTCATCCTCGCGAGACATCTCAAAGAGCTCAAGGTTGTCGGCGATGTCCTGGCTCAGGCGGTCGAGCACCAGCACCACGTCTTCAAGGGCTTTCTTTTCTTTGCCCAGCTCTTGCGCACGCTTGGGTTGGTCCCAAACCTTGGGGTCTTCTAGGGCCGCGTTGACCTCGAGCAGTTTGCGCTGTTTGGCAGGGTAGTCAAAGATACCCCCGAAGTTCGTCGACCCGGCGGCTGAGGTCTTGCAGGGTGTTGCCGATGAGGTTGATGTGCTCTGCGTCCATGGCGGTCTGGTCTTTCGGTTGGGAGCGGCGCCTTTGACAGCGCAGGTGCGCTCGGGCTTGGCGGGCAGGCCCGGCGCCAAACCCGGTATTTTCTCACGCCAGGAAGTTTTCGATCAGCTCGGCCAGGGCCAGGGGTTGGTCGTGGTGCAGCATGTGGCCTGCATCGTCGATGCAGGCGATGCGGGTTTGGGCCACGTTTTTCAGGCGCTCGTGGTAGTGGGCCAGCGTGTAATTGCCGCTTGACCAGCGCGCCAGAGTGTCGTCGCTGGCGTGGATCGCCAGCACCGGCGCGCTGATGCGTTTCCAGATTTCCTGCATCTCGTCCCAGCGAAAGAGGTAGGGATTTTTTAGCTTGTGCGCGGCCTCGCCCAAGATGCGCCAGCGACCTTGTGCGTCGGCGCTGGCCCAATGCCCAGCGAGCCAGCGGGCCTTGTCGGCGTCGAGCCGGGGGTTGGTTTTCATCAGGCGCTGGGCCACCCCTTCGCGCTCGCCATAGTCACGCAAGCTCAGGGCGCCGGCATGCAGGGTTTTGAGCTCGTCCATCCATTGGGCCATGCGGCCGGCGGCCTGGCTTGGCCGGGTTTGCGCAAGGCCAAATCCCTCGAGGTTGATCAGCCGGCGGATGCGCTCGGGTCGCACGCCGGCGTAGTTCATGCTGACGTTGCCGCCCATGCTGTGCCCGACGAGGTCGACGGCCTGTCCTGGCGACAGGGTATCGATGAGGAAGTCGAGATCGGCCAGGTAGTCGGGAAACCAGAAGCTGTCGGTCTTGACCTCGGTCAGGCCAAAGCCGCGCCAGTCCGGTGCAATGATTCGGCGCCCGCGCAAAAAATCATCGGACAGCGCATCGACCATGAATTGATAAGAGGCGCCCACATCCATCCAGCCGTGTAGCAAAAACAGGGCAGGCAGATCGGGGTGCACCGGGCCTTGCGACCACTGCAGCACGTGGTATTGCAAACCGCGGATAGGGACAAACGCGCTGTGGGCGCTTCGTTTTTCTTTGTACATTGCTCGGTTGGATGGCGCCGGCGAGGGCCGGCGTTTAGACCCGCATCATAAGGAGCCTTGAGCCGATGCCGCGCAGCCGCCCCGACCCCACCGATCACCACGGCCTCATGCACCAGGGCCTGCGCTGGCAGGTCGATGAGCACTTCAATATTGCGCAGGTGTGTGCCCGGCGCTGGGCGCGCAGCCAGCCGCAGGCACCGGCCATCATGGAGCACCGCGCGGGCCAGCCTGCGCGCGTTTACAGCTACGGGCAGTTGCAGCAGGCGGCCGACGCCCTGAGCGCAGCGCTCAAGGGCTTGGGCGTGCGGCGTGGCGACCGCGTGGCCATCGTGCTGCCGCAGCGCTTTGAAACCGCGGTGGCCTACATGGCGCTGCTGCAGATGGGGGCGGTGGCCATGCCGCTGTCGGTGCTGTTTGGCCCGGAGGCACTGGTCTACCGCTTGCAAGACAGCGAGGCGGTGGCGGCAATCGCCGATGCGCAGGCCATGCCGGCCTTGCAGGGCCTGCGCGGCAGTTGCCCGGCGCTGCGCAGCCTGATCGGCGTCGATGGCGCTGGCGGCGATATCGATTGGACGCAGGCGCTGGCCGGCCAGCAGGGTGGCCTGCGTCCGGCTCGAACGCGCGCCGACGACCCGGCGGTGCTCATTTACACCAGCGGCACAACCGGCGCGCCCAAGGGCGCGCTGATCCCGCACCGCGCGCTGATCGGCAACCTGACTGGCTTTGTGTGCAGTCAAAATTGGTTCGGCTTCGATGGCGTGCACAACCGCCACAGCCAGGCGGTGTTTTGGTCGCCGGCCGATTGGGCCTGGACAGGCGGCCTGATGGACGCGCTGCTGCCCACGCTGTACTTTGGCCGGCCCATCGTGGCCTGCGCCGAGCGTTTTGGTGCCGAGATGGCCTTCGAATTGATGCAGCAGCACCGAGTGAGCCACACCTTTTTGTTTCCGACCGCGCTCAAGGCCATGATGAAAGCTTGCGCGCAGCCGCGCCAGCAGTACCGGCTCGAGTTGCAGGCCATCATGAGCGCCGGTGAGGCCGTGGGCGATGCGGTGTATGGCTATTGCCGCGACCAGTTGGGCGTGGTGGTCAACGAGATGTTCGGACAAACCGAGATCAACTACATCGTGGGCAATTGCGCGATGCAATGGGCCCGCGATAGGCAGGGCGAGCCGGTGTCCGCGCGTGCAGGGCAGGCGGTTGGCTGGCCGGCGCGCGCGGGCAGCATGGGCAAGCCCTATCCGGGCCACCGGGTGGCGGTGATCGACGAGCAGGGCCAGGAGTGCCCGGTGGGCGTGTCGGGCGATGTGGCCCTGCATCGCCAGGATGTGCACGGTCAGGACAATCCGATCTTTTTCTTGGGCTACTGGAAAAACGAGCAGGCTACTGCGGCCAAGTACACCGGCCCGTGGTGCCGCACCGGCGATTTGGCGCGGCGCGACGAGCAGGGCTACCTTTGGTACGAGGGTCGCTCGGACGATGTCTTTAAGGCCGCCGGCTACCGCATCGGGCCCGGTGAGATCGAGAACTGCCTGGTCAAGCATCCGGCGGTGGCCAATGCAGCGGTGGTGCCCAAGCCAGATCGCGACCGGGGCGCCCTGGTCAAGGCCTATGTGGTGCTGTCGGCCGATTACGCGGCGCGCCGGCCCGAGGGTGCGCCGCGCGCCGCCTTCGATGCCCAAGTCACAGCTGAGCTGCAGGCGCATGTGCGCGCTCTGCTGGCCCCTTACGAATACCCCAAAGAGGTCGAGTTCATCGACCAGCTGCCCATGACCACCACCGGCAAGGTGCAAAGGCGCGTGCTGCGGTTGCAAGAGCAAGAGCGCTTTCGCGCGTCTTGCAGCTAAAGAAGGTCACTCGCGTCACGACGATTGCCGCGTCGCCTAGCTGTCATGGTGAGGAACGAAGCGATACGGGACTTCCCCAGGCCGTCGTTGGATCGCTTCGGTCCGCCCGATGACGGGAGGCTCGGTGGCGCGATGACGGGGGCTCGGTGGCGCGATGACGGTGGCGACGTGGCCATCTCAATGACAAGAATGGACTTCTGCAGACCCTCCTGAGCTGGCATTAAACTGCGCTTGCTAAGTATTCTTAGCGATCTTTTCCAACCCTGGCACGAGGGCGTACACATGAATCTGATCTCTTTGGGCAGCAGCGACTTGAAGGTGACCCCGATCTGCTTGGGCACCATGACTTTCGGCGAGCAGGTCGATGAGCCGACTTCGCATGCCATCCTTAGCCGCAGTCTGGAGCGGGGCATCAACTTTCTCGACACGGCCGAGATGTATTCGGTGCCGACCAAGGCCGAGACTTACACCCGCACCGAGACCTATATTGGCAACTGGCTGGCGGCCAATCCGGGCGCGCGCAAGCAGCTGGTGATTGCCACCAAAGTGGCCGGTCCGGCCCGGGTGCCTTGGGTGCGCGGCGGCAAGCCCGATCTGTCGGGCCAGGACATCATCGAGGCCTGCAACGCCAGCCTCAAGCGCTTGCGCACCGACGTGATCGACCTCTATCAGATTCATTGGCCGGTGCGCCATGTGCCGGCCTTCGGTCAGATGTACTTCGATCCGGCCAAGGACGTGCCGGTCACCCCCATCCTCGATCAACTGCAGGCGCTCGGCCAGCTGGTTCAAGCCGGCAAGGTCAGGGCCATTGGCCTGTCCAATGAGACGCCCTACGGCGTGCACGAATTTGTCCGCCTGGCCGAGCTGCATGGCTTGCCGCGCATTGCCAGCGTGCAAAACCCGTATTGCCTGGTCAACCGCACGGTGGAAAACGCGCTCGATGAGAGCCTGTACCGGCTCAATGTGGGTCTGCTGGCCTATTCGCCGCTGGGCTTTGGTTTGCTCACGGGCAAGTACGACCAAAGCGGCACCGAGCCTGACAAGGGCCCGCGTGAGGCGCGCATTAGCAAATACGAGTCGGTGCGCCAGCAGCGCTGGGGCCGCGCCGATGCCTTGAAGGCGGCTAGGCGCTACAACGCGCTGGCGCGTGAGCATGGCTTGAGCCCGACGCAGATGGCGCTGGCCTTTTGCTATCGGCGCCGCCTTGTGGCCAGCACCATCATTGGGGTGACTTCGGTGGCGCAGCTCGAAGAGGACCTCAAGGCCTGGGACACCGAGCTGAGCCCAGAGCTGCTCAAGGCCATCGATGACATTCGGTGGGAGCTGCGCGATCCGGCGCTGTGATGGCGGGCAAGAAGTCTTCGAGCGGTCAGACGCCGGCCACTCAGTTTTTGCAGGCCCGCGGCGTGGCCTTTACCGAGCACCCTTACGAATACCTTGAGCACGGCGGGGCCGAGCACAGCGCCAAGGTGCTCGGGCTCGATCCGTTTGGCGTGGTCAAGACTTTGGTGATGCAAGATCAGGACGGCGCGCCGCTGATCGTGCTCATGCACGGCAACCGGCAGGTGTCGACCAAGAATCTGGCCCGCCAGATTGGCGCCAAAAAGGTCGAGCCCTGCCCGCCCGAGGTGGCGCAGCGCCACAGCGGCTATCTGGTGGGCGGCACCTCGCCTTTTGCCACCCGGCGTGCCATGCCGGTGTACATTGAAGAGACGATACTGGGCCTGCCTAAAATTGCGATCAACGGTGGTCGGCGCGGTTTTTTGATTGGCCTGGCGCCGCAGGTGTGTGTGCAACTGCTCGGTGCGCAACCGGTGCAATGCGCGATCGATAAGTAAACAGGCGGAAAGAGCGTTCGTGACAACCCTGTATTTTTTGGCGGCTGTGTTGGCCGCTTACCTGATCGGATCGCTGTCGTTTGCGGTGATCGTCAGCCGCTTGATGGGTTTGAACGATCCGCGCAGCTACGGCAGCAAAAATCCGGGCGCCACCAATGTACTGCGTTCGGGCAACAAGCTGGCAGCTGTGCTGACGCTGCTGCTCGATGCCATCAAGGGCTGGTTGCCGGTGGCGGCCGTGGTCTGGCAGGGCGACGCTCTGGGCCTGGGGTCCGGCGCTGTGGCGGCAGTTGGGCTGGCCGCTTTTGCCGGTCACCTCTATCCGGTGTTTTTTAGGTTCGCTGGCGGCAAGGGCGTAGCCACCGCTGCGGGCGTGTTGCTGGGTGTGCACCCCGTGCTGGGTCTGGCGGTGCTGGCCACCTGGCTGCTGGTGGCCTATTTCACTCGCTATTCATCGCTGTCGGCCCTGGTCAGCGCAGTAGCCGCGCCGCTCATCTACCTGGCGCTCGATCGCGCGGTTTGGTATGTGGACGGGCGCATCACGCTGATGCTGGTGCTCATGGGCGCGCTGCTGATCTGGCGCCACAAGGGCAATATCGACAAGCTGGTGCGCGGTCAGGAGTCCAAGATCGGCAGCAAACAGGGCTGATCGCGCAGGCCAGCCCAGCCGCCGTTTAGTCTCTGAAATTGTTAAAGCTCAGCGGCAGGTCCTTGACCTCACTGCGGATCAATGCCATGGCGCTTTGCAGGTCGTCGCGCTTGGCGCCGGTCACGCGCACCGCATCGCCCTGGATCGAGGCCTGGACCTTGAGCTTGCTGCCCTTGATGGCCTGCTGGATTTTTTTGGCGTCTTCGCTGGCGATGCCGTTGCGCACCTTGCTCACCTGCTTGACCTTGTCGCCGCCGATCTTTTCGACTTTGCCCAGGTCGAGGTAGCGCACGTCGACGCCGGCTTTGGCCAGCTTGTTGCGCAGGATCTCGTTGATCTGATCGATCTGAAACTGCCCGTCGCCGGTCAGGGTGATGTCCTTGTCCTTGATCTCGATGGCCGCCGCCGTGCCCTTGAAGTCAAAACGCGTGCCAATCTCCTTGGCCGTGTTGTCGACCGCGTTCTTCAACTTGACCAGATCGGCTTCCAGGACGGTGTCGAAAGAGGGCATGGCAAAGGCTCTTGGAGTTGTAAGTCACGATGCGACAATCCCTAAATGGTAGTCGAGAAACAGGTTTCGCTGCAGGCACACAACACCTTCGGCATCGTCGCCAAGGCGCACGAGTTGGTGCGCATCGCCAGTCAGGAGGATCTGCAGGCGGTGCTGGCCGACGCGCAACTGCGAAGCAAGCCTAAATTTGTGCTCGGCGGGGGCAGCAATATCGTGCTGACCGGTGACGTCAAGGCGCTCGTGTTGAAGGTCGAGATCAAGGGTCGGCGTCTGCTCACCCAGACGCCGCGGGCCTGGTTGGTGGAAGCCAATGCTGGTGAAAATTGGCACGATCTGGTGGCTTGGACGCTCGCGCAGGGCTGGCCTGGCCTGGAAAATCTGGCCCTGATTCCAGGAACCGTCGGTGCCAGCGTGGTCCAGAACATCGGCGCTTACGGGGTTGAGCTGCAGGACCGATTCGACTCGCTCGATGCGATGGATCTGCAGACGGGGCAGCTCTTTACGCTCGATGCGGCGCAGTGTGCTTTTGGCTATCGCGATTCGGTGTTCAAGCATGCGCCAGCCGATGGTCCGGGCGGTATGCGTGGCATGGGCCTGGCCGGGCGAGCTTTGATCTTGCGCGTGCGTTTTGCCTTGCCGCGGCCCTGGCGTGCCGTGTTGGGCTATGCGGATCTGCAGCGGCGGATGGCCGCCGAAGGCACCGATGCCGCGGACCTCAGCCCCCAGCGTCTGTTTGACTGGATCTGCGAGATTCGCCGGGCCAAGCTGCCCGATCCGGCGGTTATTGGCAATGCCGGCAGTTTTTTCAAGAACCCGACGGTCAGCCCCGATCAGTGCGAAGACATCATTGCCCGCGATCCGAAGGTGGTGCATTACCCCATGCCCGACGGCAGCATCAAGCTGGCCGCCGGCTGGCTGATTGATGCCTGTGGTTGGAAGGGCAAAAGCGTCGGGCACGCCGGGGTGTACGAGAAGCAGGCCCTGGTTCTGGTCAACCGAGGCGGCCGAGAAAACCCCTGCACGGGCGGCGAGGTGATGACGCTGGCCAAGGCGATACAAACCAGCGTCTACGAACGCTTCGGCATCCGCCTAGAGCCCGAGCCAGTCGTCATCTGACTGACTGGCTCCCAAGAAAGCGTGCTCCGCAGAAAATTGGGGTCAGACACCAATTTGGCGAGGCCGGGCAGAAATCGGCGTGCAGAAAAATGGGGTCAGACCCCAATTTTCAGCCGACACTAATTTTAAAAATTAAAACGGTGTCTGACCCCAATTTTCCCGAGGGGGTCTGACCCCGATTTGAATGGTTTGGCCGGGTTTATTTCCCCGAGCCTTCTAGCTTGTAGATGTGCGGGCCTTCGCCTGCCGATAGCAGGCCGGTGTGGGCGTAGATGCCCAGCTTGGCGCGGGTGTCGGTGATGTCGAGGTTGCGCATGGTGAGCTGACCGATGCGGTCCAGGGGGGTGAAGGGGGCGTCTTCGACCTTCTCCATGCTTAGGCGCTCGGGCGCGTAGGTCAGGTTGGCGCTTTCGGTGTTGAGAATGCTGTAGTCGTTGCCCCGACGCAGCTCGAGCGTGACGGTGCCGGTGATGGCGCGTGCGACCCAGCGCTGGGCCGTTTCGCGCAGCATGATGGCCTGCGGGTCGAACCAGCGGCCTTGGTAGAGCAGACGGCCGAGCTTGAGGCCATTGATACGGTACTGCTCGATCGTGTCTTCGTTGTGAATCCCGGTGACGAGGCGCTCGTAGGCAATGTGCAGCAGCGCCATGCCCGGGGCTTCGTAGATGCCGCGGCTCTTGGCCTCGATGATGCGGTTTTCGATCTGATCGCTCATGCCCAGGCCGTGGCGACCGCCGATTTCGTTGGCCTTGAGGATGAGCGCCACCGGATCGGCGTATTCGATGCCATTGAGCGCCACCGGCATGCCTTCTTCAAAGCGCACCGAAACCTCCTCGGCCTTGACGTCGATCTCGGGCTTCCAGAACGCAGCGCCCATGATCGGGTTGACGATGCGGATGCCGCTGCTGAGGTGCTCTAGGTCTTTGGCCTCGTGCGTGGCGCCGAGCATGTTGGAGTCGGTGCTGTAGGCCTTTTCGACCGACATCTTGTAGTCAAAGCCGTTGGCAATCAGGAACTCGCTCATTTCCTTGCGGCCGCCGAGTTCGTCGATGAAGGTTTGGTCCAGCCAGGGCTTGTAGATCTTCAGGCTCGGATTGGTGAGCAGTCCGTAGCGGTAAAAGCGTTCGATGTCGTTGCCCTTGAAGGTGCTGCCATCGCCCCAGATGTTGACATCGTCCTCTTTCATGGCGGCCACCAGCATCGTGCCGGTGACTGCGCGCCCGAGCGGGGTGGTGTTGAAGTAGGTGATACCCCCGGTCGAGATGTGAAAGGCGCTGCACTGGATGGCGGCAATGCCCTCGTGCGCCAGTTGGCTGCGGCAGTCGACCAGGCGTGCTTTTTGCGCGCCGTAGGCTATGGCCTTGCGCGGAATTTCTTCGTAGTCGGACTCGTCGGGCTGGCCCAGGTTGGCGGTGTAGGCATAGGGCAGGGCGCCTTTTTGCTTCATCCACAAAAGGGCTGCCGATGTGTCGAGGCCGCCAGAGAAGGCGATGCCCACTTTTTGCCCTTTGGGCAGGTGCTGCAAGATGGTGCTCATGTGAGGGTCGGGGTCTAGGG
>CANHBU010000054.1 GCA_947458345.1 Comamonadaceae bacterium | reverse complement strand
GGCTTCGCGCATGCGGTAGAAGGCCTGTTCGTCTTCCAGAATATGACTGTTGCGGCTGAGCGGAAAGCTCAAGTCCGCGCGCCAGCCGGCCACCGCCTGATAGACCTTGTGCACTTGCCGCTGGCGAAACAGGCCCTGGTAGGCATCGCGGTCCTGCGCACGTTTGCACAGCACCACCAGACCGGCGGTTTCGCGGTCGATGCGGTGCAGCGGGCTGAGGTCGGCGCAGCCCAGCTGCTCTTTGAGGCGCACCAGCAAGGTCTCTCGCACAAAGCGCCCGCCGGGCGTGACCGGCAGAAAGTGCGGTTTGTCGGCCACCAGCAGCAGATCGTCTTCAAAGACGATGTTCGCTTGCATGGGAATCGGGTCTTCCTGCGGCAGTTCTCGCCAGTAGTAAATGCGCGAGCCGCCGGCATAGGGGGCGTCTAAAGCCAGCGCTTGCCCGGCCTCATTGAGCACGCTGCCGGCGGCGATGCGTTCGGACCAGGCCTGACGGCTCAGAGCGGGCAGACGCTCGGCCAGGTGATCGAGCAGGGTGGGCCAGGGGCTCTCGCGCATGCGCGGCAGGGCCAGGCAGCTGGCCGAGACGCCGCCGCGCATGGCGATGGCCGGGTTTTTGGGCAGGTGGGCCACTGCGCGCCTTCAGCGCCTTTGAAACACCAGATCCCACACGCCGTGGCCCAGCTTGAGGCCGCGGTGCTCGAATTTGGTCAAGGGCCGGTAGTCGGGCTTGGCCGCGTAATCGGCGGCGGTGTTGATCAGCCCCGGCTCGGCCGACAGCACCTGCAGCATCTGCTCTGCATAGGGTTGCCAGTCGGTGGCGCAGTGCAAGTAGCCGCCAGGCTTGAGCCGAGTCAGCAGCCGGCTCACAAATGCCGGTTGAATAAGGCGCCGTTTGTGATGACGCGCCTTGTGCCAGGGGTCGGGAAAGAAGATGTGCACCCCGTCGAGTTGTTCAGGCACAAGCATGTTGTCAAGCACCTGCACCGCATCGTGCTGGACGATGCGGATGTTGTCGATGCCCTGCTCGCCGCAACGCTTGAGCAGCGCGCCCACGCCGGGGGCGTGCACTTCGCAGCACAAGAAATTGTCCTGCGCTCGCGCCAGCGCGATGGCGGCGGTGGCATCGCCCATGCCAAAGCCGATCTCCAGAATCAGGGGCGCATCACGGCCGAAAGCCGCGCCGATGTCCAGACGGGCCGGCTGGTAGGGCACTAGAAAGCGCGGACCGTAAAGGTCGAAGGCACGCGACTGCCCTGGCCCCATGCGGCCGGCGCGCAGCACAAAGGTTTTGATCGGCCGCAGCGGCGGGCTGTGCGGCGGCTTGTTCGCATCGATAGGATCGGGACTGGACATGGCGGGGCAGGTTCTGACAGGCTGGCATTATCAAGGGCCAAGGGCAGGGGCAATCCCAAGACAAGGTCTGTACAAGCTCCCTGCTTGCCTTGTGTCATTGTGAGGAGCGCCGCCCTGAATGCAAGCTGCGCCTGCTCACCCCAGGCTTGAGCGCAGCTGCTCCACCCAGCTCTGCAGGGCATGCGCCAGTGGTCTCTGGTGCGGCATGGCCGCCAGCCCAAGCACGCCTGCGGCCTGGTTGAGCGCGACCAGGGGCTCGCTCAGGTCGAGCGCTTGCGCGCCATTTTGTTTGCTCAGTTTTTCTCCGTTGCTGCCCAGCACCAGGGGCGTGTGCAGGTAGTGGGGCGTCGGCGCGCCGAGCGCGCTCTGCAGCAGGATCTGGCGGGCGGTGTTGTCGGCCAGGTCTTGTCCGCGCACCACATGCGTGACGCCTTGTGCGGCGTCGTCGGCCACAACGGCCAACTGGTAGGCCCACAGCCCGTCGGCGCGCTTGAGCACGAAATCCCCCACGGTCTGCTCCACGTCCTGGCTTTGCGGCCCCAGCCGGCGATCGCGCCATAAGGTGAGCTCGGGCAGATCAAGCGCCCGACGCAGCGCAGGCACATGCAGCCGCCAGGCGCGCGCCGGCTTGCCCTGCAGACCTGCGCGGCAGGTGCCGGGGTAGGTCTGCGCCTGGTGGCGGCCAGTGGGGCCTTGCGCCGCTTCAACGTCTTTGCGGCTGCAGCCGCAAGGGTAGGCCAGGTTCTGGGCCAGCAGCCGGTCCAGGGCTTGTTGGTAGGCGGCGCTGCGCTGGCTTTGCCAGAGCACTGGGGCGTCGCTGTGAAGGCCGCAGCGCGCGAGCTGCTGCAAGATGGTCTGGGCTGCCCCTGGTACGCAGCGCGGCGTGTCGACGTCTTCAATGCGCACCAGCCACTGGCCGCCGTGGGCCCGGGCGTCGAGCCAGCTGGCCAGTGCGGTGACCAGCGAGCCAGCATGCAGGGCGCCGGTGGGAGAGGGCGCAAAGCGGCCGACGTAGCCAGGCGTTTTCAATGGGCGTCGCTCCCCGGCTGCACGCGCTGGCCGGCGCGTTCAGGCGGCGTGCAGAGCCAGTTCGAGCCCGGAGACAAAGGCGTCTTCCACCCGCCGGCCCAGGCACCAGTCGCCGCACAGGCCGATGCCGCTGCGTCCGTCCCACAGGTGGCTCTGGCCCAGCGGCGCCAGTGTTTGCGCGTAGCGCCAGCGGTGCACCTGCGCATGGCCGGGCTCGGCCCGGATGCCGGTGACTTCGGTGAAGGCGCGCAGCAGCTTGGCCTTGACGCGCTCTTCATCGTCTTCTAGGTGGCGCTGCGACCACTGGGGGCTGGCCTGCACGGTCCAGCGCTCGATTGACTCGCGCCCGGGCTTGGTCCCTTCACGGGCGAGCCAGGCGATGCGGTGGTGCTCGCTGCGTGCTGCATGCCAGCTCGGGCCCAGGGGGGCGCCAGCGGCCTGCGGAAAGGCCAACATCAGGGTCCAGCAGGGCGCCACGCGCACCAGATCGAGCTTTTTTTGCAGCTCGGGATGCAGTTGCGAGGCGCGCAGCAAAGTGGTGGCCTGGATCGAAGGCAGGGCCAGCAGCACCGCGTCAAAACCCGCGTGGATTTGCGTCTGCGCGCCTGGGCCTTCGGTGTGCAATTGCCAGCGCGTCTTTTGCAGCCGGTCGGGCTCGATCCGCGTGACCAGGCTCTGGCTGTGCATGGCCTCAATCGGAGCGGCCCAGTGCTGCAGCAAGGCGTTCATGCCTGGTGTGGCCACGTGGTGTGCCTCGGCGTTGCGGCCCGCAGCGGCGACCACACGGCCGGCTTCGTCCATGATGCGCACGGTGTTGACTTGCCAGGGCGCAGTGGGCGCGGCAGTGGCGGCCAGCGCCTTTTTGAAACGCGCGTCGCGCACGGTGAAGTACTGCACGCCGTGATCGAAGCTGCCGAATTCGGTGCGCCGCGTGGCCATGCGCCCGCCGGCTCCTCGGCTTTTTTCGAAGACGGTGACCTCGTGACCGGCTTGCATCAGGGTGCGGGCGCAGGCGATGCCGGCCATGCCGGCGCCGATCACGGCAAAGCGGCGCGGTGCCGGTGGGGTGCGGCGGCTTGCCGCAGGGGAGGTTTTGGTTCTGGCCATGGCCCGACTCTACACGCATCGGCGGGGCAAATCCCTCGGGGTGACCCCGGGCATTCCTGGGGTCAGGGCCGCGACAGCAGGGCCCGCCGTGTGGCAGGCCGCTCCAGTTGCTCGAGCCACCAGCGCAGTGCCCGGCCCGTGCTGGCACTGGCCTCGTGGCGCCAGGCGTAGCTGCAGCGGGCGATGCGGCCCGAGCGTTGCACCGCCCGCACCAGTAACGCGCCGGCATCGATGTGGGGCTGAGCCATGTAGCGCGGCAAAAAGCCCACCCCCAGGCCGCATAGCTGCGCCTGCAGTTTGGCCGCCATGTTCGGCACGGTCAGCACATCCTGTCCGCCCAGCAGTCCCAGGGTCAGGCCGTCGCCACTGAGCACCGAATCGGCCACCGCCACCGCCCGATGCTGACCAATGAGGGCATCACTCAGGGGCTCTGCAGCAGCGGCCAGTTGATGGTGCGGGGCCAGCGCGAAAACAAAGTCGAGCTGGCCCAGCGGCTTGGCGCGAATGCCGGGGTGGGCACTGGTTTCGTTAACCACGCCGATGGCCAGGTCCGCCCGGCCCGAACTCAGGCTGGCCAGCGTGCCCGACAGGGTTTCTTCGCGCAGCTTGAGCCGGGTCGGCGGCTTGAGCGCGTAGAAGGCATCGCACAGCTCGAGCACCGTGGTGCGCGAGATCAGGCTGTCGCAGGCCAGCGTCAACTGCGGCTCCCAGCCGGTGGCCACTCGCCGCACCCGATGCGCGACCGCGTCGATCTCGATCAGCAGGCGCTGGCCTTCACGCAGCAACTCATGGCCGGCCTCGGTCAGTCGGGCCTGGCGCGAGCTGCGGTCAAACAGCAGCACGTCCAAAGCCTGCTCGAGCTGACGCACCCGGTAGCTCAGGGCGCTGGGCACCAGGCCGAGGGTGCGCGCGGCGGCGGCCATGCTGCCGCTTTCGGCAATGCTTGCGAGCATACGCAAGGCGTCGGGGGTGAGCACATCGGCGACTCGAAGGGGGGTATTCATAGATCAAAAAATTTGACGAAAGATGACAAATTGGTTCAACCTCATGATACGAAAGAGCGCTTACAGTCTCTTCCCTAGACCGCATCAGCGGCTCAAGTTTTGGAGTTTTACATCATGTTGACCTTGCGTCGCTCAGACGAGCGCGGCTACGCCGATCACGGCTGGCTCAAGTCTTTTCATACCTTCTCCTTTGCCGGTTATCAGGACCCGGCCCACATGGGCTTTGGCCCGCTGAGGGTCATCAACGAAGACCGCATCGAGCCTGGCACCGGCTTTGGGACCCACGGCCACCGCGACATGGAGATCATCAGCTATGTGATTTCCGGCGCGCTGGCGCACCGGGACAACATGGGCAATGGCACGGCCATCTTGCCGGGCGACGTGCAGCGTATGAGCGCAGGCCGCGGCGTGATGCACAGCGAGTTCAACCACAGCCCGCAGGGGCAGACGCATTTCCTGCAAATCTGGATACAGCCGGCCCAGCTCGGCATCGATCCGGGCTATGAGCAAAAACATTTCAACGGCGATCAAAAGCGCGGCCGCCTGTGCCTGGTTGCCAGCCCCAACGGCGCCCAGGGCTCGGTGACGATCCATGCCCATGCTCATTTGTATGCCGGACTGTTTGACGCCGCGGAGCAGGCCAGTTTGCCGATCGCTCCCGAGCGCCAGGTGTATGTGCATCTGGTGCGCGGCCAGTTGTCGGTCAACGGCGAGCTGCTGCAAGGCGGCGATGCTGCCAAGCTGGTGGGCGAGCCCGAGCTCAGCTTGCGTGGTGGTCGCCAGGCCGAGGTGCTGGTGTTTGATCTGGCGGCCTGATTTTCCCCTTCCCTTCCCCTTAACAGAAAGAGAGTTTTTTATGTCTCGTATTGCAGTGGTTTATCACTCCGGCTATGGCCATACCCAGCGCATGGCACAAGCGGTGGCCGAGGGCGCGCAGGCTGAGTTGATCGCGATCGATGCCGACGGCAATCTGCCCGAGGGCGCCTGGGAGCAGTTGGCAGCGGCCGATGCCATCATCATGGGCTCACCGACCTACATGGGCACGGTCAGCTGGCAGTTCAAGAAATTTGCCGACGCCTCCTCCAAAGCCTGGTTCAGCCAAGCCTGGAAGGACAAATTGTTTGCCGGCTTCACCAACAGCGCCTCGATGAATGGCGACAAAGCCTCCACCTTGAACTACCTGTTCACCCTGGCGATGCAGCATGGCGGCCTGTGGGTCAGCCAGGGCATGGTGCCGAGCAACAGCAAGGCCGCCGTTCGCGATGACCCCAACTACCTGGGTTCCTATGCGGGTGCGATGGCGCAGTCGCCGTCCGACGCAGGGGCTGGCGAGATGCCTGCTGGCGACTTGCGCACGGCCCGCGCTTTCGGTCAGCGGGTGGCCGAGGTCGCTGCGCGCTACAAACGCTGAAGCAGGGCGCTCGGCGGGCGCCGGGTGGGCAGACCGCGGCCATAGAATGGACGCTATGTTTGTCCACCTGCGCACGCACACCGAGTTTTCAGTGGTCGACGGCACCTTGCGCGTCGATGAGATGGTGGCCTGCGCTGCCGCCGATGCACAGGCCGCGCTGGCGATCACCGATCTGGGCAATTTGTTTGCCACCATCAAGTTCTACAAGGCCGCGCGCGGCGCCGGCCTCAAACCGCTGGTCGGTGCCGAGGTCTGGGTGCAGACCCCGGGCAAGGAAGCAGGTGCGCCGCCAACACGCCTGCTGCTGCTGGTTCAGGACCATCGCGGCTATTTGAATTTGTGTGAGTTGCTCACACGTGCCTGGACCCGCAATGTGCAGCGCGATCAGGCGGTCATCGAGTTGGCCTGGCTGCAGGAGTTGAGCGCGGGGCTGATTGCGCTGTCGGGCGCGCAGGCCGGCGCAATTGGCCAGGCGCTGCTGCAAGGCGACGAGGCCCGCGCGACCGATGTCGCGCTGCAATGGGCCGGCCTGTTTCCGCACCGTTTTTATCTGGAGTTGCAGCGAGCTGGGCGGCCCGATGACGAGCGTCATGTTGTGGCGGCGGTGCAGCTGGCGGCCCGCTTGGGCCTGCCGGTGGTGGCCACTCACCCGGCCCAGTTTTTGACGCGTGAAGACTACGAGGCGCACGAAGCGCGGGTTTGTGTTGCCGAAGGCGAGGTGCTGGGCAACGCCCGCAGGCAGCGCAAGTTCACAGAGCAGCAGTATTTCAAGTCACAGGCGGAAATGGCCAGCCTGTTTGCTGACCTTCCTTCGGCTCTGGCCAATACGGTAGAAATTGCCAAGCGCTGTAACCTCAGCCTACAGCTGGGCAAGCCGCGCTTGCCCGACTACCCGACGCCGGTGGTCGGCGGCGCCCCCCTGCCCATCGACCAGTATTTCCGGCAGGCCTCACATGAAGGCTTGCAGGAGCGCTTGCTCAGGCTTTATCCAGATGCTGCCTTGCGAGACAACAAGCGAGCCCAATACGAGCAGCGACTGGACTTCGAGATCGAGGTCATCCTGAAGATGGGCTTTCCCGGCTACTTTCTGATCGTCGGGGACTTCATCAATTGGGCCAAGAACAATGGCTGTCCGGTCGGTCCCGGCCGCGGCTCAGGCGCTGGCTCGCTGGTGGCCTATGCGCTCAAGATCACCGATCTCGATCCGCTGCAATACAAGCTGCTGTTTGAGCGCTTTCTCAATCCGGAGCGGGTCTCAATGCCCGACTTCGATATCGATTTTTGCCAGACCAACCGCGACCGGGTGATCGACTATGTCAAGGCCAAGTACGGCCATGATGCGGTCAGCCAGATCGTCACCTTCGGCACCATGGCCGCGCGCGCAGCCATTCGCGACGTGGGCCGGGTGCTCGATCTGCCCTACGGTTTTTGCGACAGCATCTCCAAGCTCATTCCCAACAAGCCGGGCATGGCAGTAACGCTGCAATACCCGCCGCAGCCCAAGGTCGAGGGCGACAAGAATCACTACGCCATCGAGATGGAGCCGATGCTGGCCGAGCGCATCGCCAAGGAGGACGAGGTCAAGACGCTGATCGAGCTGGCGCAAAAGCTCGAGGGCATGACGCGCAATGTGGGCATGCACGCCGGCGGCGTCCTGATCGCACCGGGCAAGCTCACCGATTTTTGTCCGCTCTACGCGCAGCCGGGCAGCGAGGCTGCGGTCAGCCAGTTCGACAAGGACGATGTGGAGGCCATCGGCTTGGTCAAGTTCGACTTTCTCGGGCTGGCCACACTCACCATTTTGGAGATGGCGCGCGAGCTCATCGTCAGGCGCCACCCTGGGCAGGAGCGTTTTGTCTACGAGACCATCGCCCTGGACGACAAAGCCACCTATGACCTGTTCAGCCGCGGCCAGACCGAGGCGGTGTTCCAGTTTGAAAGCTCGGGCATGCAGCGCATGCTCAAAGATGCCAAACCCACGCGGCTCGAGGACTTGATTGCGCTCAATGCCCTGTACCGGCCCGGTCCGATGGATCTGATTCCGAGCTTTGTGGCGCGCAAGCACGGCCGTGAAGAGGTGCAATATCCGCACACCTTGGTCGAGTCGGTGCTTTCCGAGACCTACGGCATCATGGTCTACCAGGAGCAGGTCATGCAGACGGCCCAGATCCTGGGCGGCTACAGCCTGGGCGGCGCCGATCTGCTGCGCCGTGCCATGGGCAAGAAAAAGCCCGAGGAGATGGCCGAGCACCGCATCATCTTTCGCAAGGGTGCGGCCGACAAAGGGATCAGCGAGAAGCAGGCCGACGAGATTTTCGACCTGATGGAGCGCTTTGCCGGCTATGGATTTAACAAGTCGCATGCGGCCGCTTACTCGCTGCTGGCCTATCACACCGGTTGGCTCAAGGTTCACTACACGGCTGAGTTTTTCTGCGCCAATATGACGGTGGAGATGGACGACACCGACAAGCTCAAGGTGCTGCATGCCGATGCGCTCAAGATGGGCATGGTCTTCGAGGCGCCGGACATCAACCGGGGTCAGTACCGTTTCGAGCCGATCAGCGATACCGCCATCCGCTATGGGCTCGGCGCGATCAAGGGTACGGGCGCGCAACCGATCGCCGCGATTGTGGCGGCGCGCGAGGCCGGCGGGCCCTTTGCCTCGATCTACGACTTTTGCGTGCGGGTGGACAAATCGCGGCTGAACAAACGCACGGTCGAGGCCCTCGTCAAGGCCGGTGCCTTTGACAATTTGCAGCGCAACCGGGCGGCCTTGGTGGCCTCGATCGATCAGGCCTTTGAATTTGCGGCCGCTGCTCAAGCCAATGTCAATCAGGGTGGCCTCTTTGATGCAGATCCGCAGGCCACGCAGGAGCCGCCGCTGGTGCGGGCAATGCCCTGGGGCGTGAAGGCGCAACTGGGCTTTGAGAAGACGGCTATCGGCTTTTACCTGTCGGGCCATCTGTTTGACGAGGTCGAGCGGGAGGTGCGCCAGTTTGCCAAGCGGCGCATTGCCGACCTGGTGGACTCGCGCGAGTCGCAGCTGCTGGCGGCCATCGTCACCGATCTGCGTGTGGTCAATGGCCAGCGCGGCAAGATCGTGATCTTCAAGCT
>CANHBU010000053.1 GCA_947458345.1 Comamonadaceae bacterium | reverse complement strand
GACCACCCGACCGGTCTTGCCGCGCGCCAGTTCAGGCACATCGGGGTTTTTCTTTTGCGGCATGATGGACGAGCCGGTGGTGAAGCGGTCGGCGATCTTTACAAAGCCGAAGTTCTGGCTCATCCACAAAATCAGTTCTTCCGACAGCCGGCTGATGTGCACCATGCACAGCGAAGCGGCGGCGCTGAATTCGATGGCAAAGTCGCGGTCGCTCACGCCGTCCAGGCTGTTTTGGCTGACCTGCGGCCGGCCTTGCTCGTCGACCATGCCCAGGCTGCGCGCCACCCGCTCGCGGTCGAGCGGGTAGGTGGTGCCGGCCAGCGCGGCCGAGCCCAGAGGCAGGCGGTTGATGCGCCGCCGCGCATCGATAAACCGCTCGGCATCGCGGGCGAACATTTCCACATAGGCCAGCAGATGGTGGGCAAAGCTGACCGGCTGGGCCACTTGCAGGTGGGTAAAGCCCGGCAGGATGACCTCCACGTTTTTCTCGGCGACCTCGACCAGCGACTTTTGCAGATCGGCCAGCAGGGCAATGATGAGGTCGGTTTCGCCGCGCAGCCACAGCCGGACGTCGGTGGCCACCTGGTCGTTGCGGCTGCGGCCAGTGTGCAATCGCTTGCCGGCGTCGCCCACCAGCTGCGTCAGGCGCGCTTCGATGTTCAGGTGTACATCTTCCAGGTCGAGCTGCCATTCAAAGGCGCCAGATTCGATGTCTTGGGTGATTTGCGCCATGCCGCGCTCGATATCGGCCAAGTCTTGCGCGCTGATGATGCCCTGCGCAGCCAGCATCTCGGCATGGGCTAAAGAGCCGGCGATGTCGGCCTGCCACAGGCGCTTGTCGAAAAACACGCTGGCGGTGTAGCGCTTGACCAACTCGCTCATCGGCTCGGAGAACAGCGCCGACCAGGCATGGGATTTTTTGTCGAGTTGGTTTGTCATGGCCCGAGATTTTATCGGGCCGGCTCAATCGTGTTCGAAGCCCTTGAGGCTGACCTGCTGCCCACCACCACCATCGTCAAGCCCCTATGGAGGAATGCAGACCTTTCCTAGCCCGTGTTCCTCAGCCCTGCCGCAATTCCGTTGATGCTGATGTGGATGCCGCGCTGCACCCGCTCGTCGGCCCGGCCGTCGCGGTAGCGGCCGATCAGTTCGACTTGCAGGTGGTGCAGCGGGTCGATGTAGGGGAAGCGGTGGCGAATCGAGCGGGCCAGGGCGGGGTTGCCGGCCAGGCGGGCTTTGTCGCCGGTGATTTGGCCGAGCGCCTCGACCGTGGCCTGCCATTCGGCCTCGATGGCGCCAAAAATTCGGCCGCGCAGGCGCTTGTCGGGCACCAGCTCGGCGTACAGCGAGGCCAGGGCCAGGTCGCTTTTGGCCAGCACCATGTCCATATTGGACAGCAGGGTGCTGAAAAATGGCCACTGGCGGTGCATCTTTTGTAGCAGCGCGAGCTGGCTCTTGCGGTCTTTGCCGCGCTTGAGGAAGTCCGCGACGGCCGAGCCGAAGCCGAACCAGCCCGGCAGCGTCAGGCGGCACTGGCCCCAGCTGAAGGACCAGGGAATAGCGCGCAGATCCTCGATTTTGCTGAGCGCCTTTCGCGAGGCCGGGCGCGAGCCGATATTGAGCTGGGTCAATTCGCGGATCGGGGTGGCACCAAAAAAGTAATCGACAAACCCCGGGGTGCCGTAGACCAGCTGCCGGTAGGCGGCCATGCTGGCCTCGGACAGCTCACCGGCGGCGTCCATAAAGGCCCGGCTGGCCGGCTTGGTCGGCTGCAGCAAGGTGGCCTCCAGCGTGGCGGCCACCAGGGTTTCGAGGTTGCGCCGACCGATTTCGGGGTTGGCGTATTTGGAGCCGATCACCTCGCCTTGTTCGGTCAAACGGATCTGGCCGCGTACCGTGCCTGGGGGCTGGGCCAAGATGGCCTGGTAGCTCGGCCCGCCGCCCCGGCCGACCGTGCCGCCGCGGCCATGGAACAGGCGCAGCTGGATGTTGTGCGAGTTGGCCAGTGAGTCGAACAGGCTTACCAGTGCGATCTCGGCGCGGTAGAGCTCCCAGTTGCTGGTGAAGATGCCGCCGTCTTTGTTGCTGTCGCTGTAGCCGAGCATGATGTCTTGCTCGGCTCCCGAGCGTTTGACCATGGCGGCGATACCGGGCAGGCCATAGAAGGCGCGCATGATGCCGGCGGCATTGCGAAGGTCGTCGATGGTCTCGAACAGCGGCACCACGATCAGGTCGGCCAGCGCCGCGTCATCGAGCGTGCCGCGCAGCAGCGCCACTTCCTTTTGCAAGAGCAGCACTTCGAGCAGGTCGCTCACCGTCTCGGTGTGGCTGATGATGTAGTGGCGGATCGATTGCTCGCCGTACTGGGTGCGCATGAGCCGCGCTGTCTCGAAGATGGCCAACTCGCTTTGCGTGTGCGCGCTGTAGGGTGCTGCGGGCACGCGCAGCACCCGCGCATCGTTGAGCAGGCCCATCAGCAACTGCTGGCGTGCCGGCTCGTCCAAGCGCCCGTAATGCGGCTCCACGCCAGCCGTGGCCAGCAGTTCGGCCACCACTTTTTCATGCTGGTCCGAGCTTTGGCGCAGGTCCACGGTGGCCAGGTGAAAGCCGAAGACTTGCACCGCGCGGATCAGGGGCTGCAGCCGCATCGCGGCCAGGGGCTGGCCGTGGTGCTTGCACAGCGAGCCTTCGATCACCCGCAGGTCGGCCAAGAACTCCTCGGCCCGGTCGTAGGCGTTTTGCGGCGGCACCGCATGGCGCGCCGCATCTGCGCCGGTCAGCTGCTTGAGCGCAGCGGCCAGCCGGGCATAGATGCCGGTCAGGGCGCGTCGGTAGGGCTCGTCTTGCCGGTGCTCGTTGCGATCCGGCGATCGTTCGGCCAGCGACTGCATCGCCTCATCGACGGGCACCAGCAGGGCAGACAGCGACAGCTCGCTGCCCAGGTAATGCACTTCGGTAAGGTAGTGGCGCAGCGCCACCTCGCACTGCCGGCGCAGCGCGTAGTGCAGGGTCTGGGCGTTGACGTTCGGGTTGCCGTCGCGGTCCCCGCCGATCCACTGCCCCATACGCAGGAAGCTGGCCACCGGCTGTCCCTCGAGCGCCGACTCCAGCTCGGCATACAGCTTGGGGATTTCGCGCAGGAAGGTCGACTCGTAGTAGGACAGGGCGTTTTCGATCTCGTCGGCAACCGTCAGCTTGGTAAAGCGCAGCAGGCGCGTTTGCCACAGTTGCATCACCCGGGCGCGAATCTGCCATTCGTTGGCCGCCAGCTCTTTGGGCGCCAGCGCGTCTTTGCTGCCGGCGCGCGCCTTGATGGCGTCGCGCTCAGTCAGCAATCGGGCGATGTCGCGCTCGGCATCAAGAATGCTCTTGCGCTGCACCTCCGTGGGGTGTGCGGTCAGCACGGGTGAGACGTGGCTGTAGGCCAGTGTCTGGCTGATGCCACGCGGCGTGATGCCCGCCCAGCGCAGGCGCTTGAGCGCCACGTCGATGCTGCCTTCGTGCATCTCGCCGGCGCGCTCGTGCACCTCGCGGCGGCGGATGTGGTGCCGGTCTTCGGCCAGGTTGGCCAGGTGACTAAAGTAGGTGAAGGCGCGGATCACGCTGACGGCGCGGTCGCCCGGCAGGTCCTTGAGCAGTTTTTTCAGTGCCCGATCGGCCTCGTGATCGGCATCGCGCCTGAAGGCCACCGACAGCTTGCGGATCTGCTCGACCAGTTCATAGGCTTGCGGCCCGTCCTGGCTGCGGATCACGTCGCCCAGGATGCGCCCGAGCAGGCGGATATCGTCGAGCAAGGGGCGCTCGTTGCGTCGGCTGCGCTGGGAGGCCGTCTCTGGGCGGGCAGGGGTCGGGTTGTCCATGGCGGGGGCGGCAAAAACCCCATGCTAGCATCGGGTTTGATCGACATTTACCAGCAGGTTACGCGTGAAAACTTCTTCTTCCGGTGCCAAAAAAGTGGTGATCGCCACGCGTGAAAGTCGCCTGGCCCTGTGGCAGGCCGAGCATGTCAAAGCCTTGCTCGAGCAGCAACTGGGCTGGCAGGTCGAGCTCTTGGGTATGACCACCCAGGGCGATCAGATTTTGGATCGCTCCCTGAGCAAGGTCGGCGGCAAGGGCTTGTTTGTCAAAGAGCTCGAAACCGCGCTGGCCGACGGCCGGGCCGACTTGGCGGTGCACTCGCTCAAGGACGTGCCGATGGACCTGCCCGAGGGCTTTGCGCTGGCCTGCGTGATGGAGCGTGAAGACCCGCGCGATGCCTTTGTCTCGAACCGCTTTGAGCGGCTGGCCGATCTGCCCGAGGGCGCCGTGGTGGGCACCTCGAGCCTGCGGCGGCAGGTGCTGCTCAGGGCGCTGCGGCCCGATCTGCGCATCACGCCTTTGCGCGGCAACCTCGACACCCGCCTTCGCAAGCTCGATGAGGGCCACTACCAGGCCATCGTGTTGGCGGCCGCCGGCCTCAAGCGTCTGGGCTTGGGCCAGCGCATTCGCTCAATTTTCGATGAGGCCGACATGTTGCCGGCGGCCGGGCAGGGCGCTCTGGGCATTGAGGTTCGCGCCGACCGGCAGGACATGATCGAGGGCCTGGCCTGCCTGGCCCACATGCCCAGCTGGCTGGCGGTCACGGCCGAGCGCGCGGTCTCGCGGGCCATGGGCGGCAGCTGTTCCATGCCCCTGGCCGCTTTCACCCGCGGCACGGGTGCCGACGGCCTGCTCTGGCTCGATGCCGCCTGGGGCGACCCAGGCGACCTGGGCGATGAGGTGCGGCAGGCTGCAGCCCGCCCCAATGCGCCCCTGGTGCGCGCCCGCCACAGCGCGCCGGTTCAGACCCTGGCGCAGGCCAGCGAGCTGGGCGAGCAGGTGGCCGCGCAGCTGCGCGCTGGGGGTGCCCAGGGCATGCCCGCGGCCTGATGCTGCCCTGCACAGCCTTCGCGATGGCCTGCGCCGGTTTTAGGTCCGGCTTGAGGTCCGGCTTGAGGTCCGCTGCCGCGATGGGTGTGCAAGCATGAGCGCCCTGCCCACTGTTTTGGTGACCCGACCGGCTGCCGATGCCGCACGCTGGGTCGAGCAGCTGCGCGCCCGCGGGTTGGCGGCGCAGGCTCTGCCCTTGATCGACATCGCGCCCGTGCTTGCGCCGTCCGATTTGCTCGCCTGCTGGCAGCGGCTGCCTCAGTATGCGGCCCTGGTGTTTGTCAGCGGCAATGCGGTCGATCATTTTTTTGACGGGGCGGCGCTGGCCTGGCCAGCCCAGGTGCGCTGCCTGTCGCCGGGCCCAGGCACGGGCCGAAAGTTGCGAGAGCGCGGCGTGCCCGGGGCCTGTATCGACGAGCCGGCACCTGATGCGCCGCAGTTTGACTCCGAGTCGCTCTGGCAGCTGATTGGCCAGCGCCCGTGGTCGGGCCGCCGGGTGCTGGTGGTGCGCGGGCGCAGCCAAGGCGAACAGGCCTCGAGCGGGCGCGATTGGCTCATGCAACAGCTCGAGCAGGCGCAGGCGCAGGTCGAGGCGATTGCGGTGTACGAAAGGCGCGCGCCGCAGTGGAGCGCCTCGCAGCTCGAGGCCATGGCCCGCGCTTGTGCCGACGGCTCGCTGTGGCTGCTGAGCAGCTCACAGGCGCTGGCGCATCTGCCGGCGGGGCTCGATCTGAGCCGGGCGCGCGCTCTGGCCACCCATCCGCGCATCGCCCAAGCCGCCCGCAATGCCGGCTTCTTGCAGGTCTTTCAATCCCGGCCCACGCTGCCGGAGGTGATCGCCTCGATAAAATCGTCGCTTCATGACTGAGCCTGCCGCCCCGGCCCCTTCCCCAACTTCGCCGCCTGCCTCGCCCGCACCCCTTGCGGCGGGTGCGCCAGTTTCGGCCTCGCAAGCTGCGGCGGGCGACGACTTTTCTCCGCTCATCCAGGACCTCACCCCGGTCACCGATTGGTGGCTGACCCGCGGCTGGGCCTGGCTGCTGCTGGTGTTGTCTGCGGCGGCTTTATTGGTGGGGCTGCTGCTTTGGCAAAAGCTCAGCGGCATCCAGGAAGAGCTAGCCCGCCGCAGCCTCGACGCCGGCGCGCAGGCCGTGTCGGCCCGCACCATGGCGCAGCAGGCGCAAGAGATTTCGCGGGATATGGCCGCACGGGTGTCGGCGCTGGAGCTGCGCTTGAGCGAAGTGAGCATGCAGCGCCAGCAACTCGACGAGTTGATGCAGAGCCTGTCGCGCTCGCGCGACGAAAACTTGGTGGTCGATATCGAATCGGCGCTGCGCCTGGCCCAGCAGCAGGCGCAACTGACGGGCAGCGCCGAGCCTTTGCTCGCGGCGCTGCGCACTGCCGAGCAGCGTTTGCAGCGCGCCGCGCAGCCGCGGCTCAATCCGGTGCTGCGCGCCATCGCCCAGGACAGTGAGCGCATCAAGGCCGCAGCGGTGACCGATATTCCGGCCCTGCTGGTCAAGATCGATGAGCTCAGCCGGCTGCTCGACGATTTGCCGGTGGCCAATGGCGCGGTGCCCGAGGCGCCGCCAGCGGCCCCGCCGCCGGCGGGTAAAGCCAGGGAGCCGGGGCTCATTGGCCAGACCACGGGTGCGGTCAGCGATTGGTTTTCACGCGTGTTCTCTCACACGTTGGCGCTGCTGCAGGAGGAAGCCCGAAGCTTGCTGCGCGTCAGCCGGATCGAGCGTCCCGAGGCGGCCTTGCTGGCACCGGAGCAGGCGTTTTTTCTGCGCGAAAACACCAAGCTCAAGCTGCTCAACGCCCGGCTCGCACTGCTGTCGCGGCAAAGCGAGGTGACCCGCTCGGACTTGGCCGGTGTGCGATCGGCACTTGAGCGCTACTTCGACAGCTCTTCGCGCAAGACGGTCGCTGCGCAGGCCTTGCTGCAGCAGATACAGGCCAGCCTGAAATCGACCGAACTGCCGCGCCTGGACCAGACGGTCGCCGCTTTGGCGACCGTTGCGGGCGGGCGCTGAAAGCCTATCGATGCGCGCCGCCCTCTGGCTTGTTGCCCTGTTCGCTATTGCGGTGGCGGTGGCCCTGTTCGCCGGCAACAACCAGGCGGTCATCACGCTGTTTTGGCCGCCGCACCGCATCGACCTGTCGCTCAATTTGGCGCTGATGCTGGCCTGCGGCTTGTTTTTGCTGATGCATCTGGCTTTGCGCGCGCTGGCCGCGGCGGTCTCGCTGCCCAGCCAGGCTCGCCGCTGGCGCGCGCAGCAAAAAGAGCGCGCCATGCAGGCTGCGCTGATGGACGCGATTGCGCACCTGCTGGCAGGGCGCTTTTTGCGTGCCTCGCGGGCGGCGCAAGGCGCGCTGGCGCAGGAGCGCACGCTCGCCGCGCTGGCCACTGAGCTCGGCCCCGACAGTGGCTACAGCCCGCAGCGCGGCGTGCAGTTGCGCGCCCTGGCCCACTTGGTGGTGGCCGAAAGCGCGCAGTCGTTGCAGAACCGGCCGCTGCGCGACGAACATCTGCGTCTGGCGCTGGAGCAGTCGGACCAGCGCCTGGGGGGGCAGACGCGCGAGGGCATCGAGCTCAGGGCTGCCCGCTGGGCCCTGGAAGACCGCGACCCCGTGCTCGCCCTAGAGCGCCTGGCTCAGTTGCCCCTGGGTGTGGGCCGACGCACGCTGGCCTTGCGTTTGCGCCTGAAGGCCGCGCGGCTGGCCCAGCGCACGCCCGATGCGCTGGAGACAGCCCGCCTGCTGGCCAAGCACCGCGCTTTTTCGCCGCAGGCGGCGCAAAGCATCGTGCGGGGCTTGGCCGTCGAGTTGTTGCAGGCCGCGCTCGATCCGCGTCAGTTGCAGCGCGCCTGGCTGAGTCTGGAGGAGGCCGAGCGCCGCATGCCCGAGGTGGCGGTGCAAGCGGCCTCTCATTTGTTGAATCTCGGTGGCGAGCCGGTGCAGGCCCGTCAGTGGCTGCTCGCCGCCTGGGAGCAGATGGTCCAGCCCGAGGCCAGTGCTTCGCCAGAGCTGCAAGTGCGCCTGGTCACCACGCTCGAGCGCAGCCTGGAGTCGATCGACGACGACTGGCTCGCGCGCATGGAGGCCGCTTTGATCAGCCGGCCGCGCGATGCCAACTTCCAGTACCTGGCCGGCATGGCCTGCCTGAGTCGCCAGCTCTGGGGCAAGGCGCAGCAACTGCTCTCGCACGCGGTCATGCACCTAAGCGATACCGGCCTCAAGCGCCGGGCTTGGCGCGCCCTGGCGCAACTGGCCGAGCAGCGTGGCGACGCGGCTGCGGCCCAGCAGGCCTACAAAAAGCTTGCTCAGGCCTGAAAACGCCGGCGCGCTTGATGCGGCCTGACTGCAAGGCCCCACCCTTCTCAAGACCGGTTTGTAGGCCCATCTCATCGCAAGGCGCCAGCGTGCTTGCTCGGCTGGCGCAATTGACGCCCTGGCCCGAAACCTTCGTTCCAGGGCAGGGCATTTTGGCAAGGCGGCCGCCACCCGCGCGGATGGCGACGCTGCTGATCGGCTGGCGGCTGGCGGCTTGAGGCCGCTGGCCGTCAAGGCTGGTTTTGTGTCGCCTCGAAAGGCAGGGCCATGCTGCGCAGATCGCGGCGGGTCTCCACCAGGATCAGCGGGCCCTCGTCGAGCTGCGCCGCAGGCGGCCGCTCGCGCGGTACGTGGAGGGGCTTGGGCTCGGCAGCGATGGCCGCCTGCACTTGGCTGATTTTCTCGGCGTCCGAGTGCACCCACTGCAGGCCCGAGGCCTGCGCCACTTCGATCAGGTCCTGCATCGGCAGTTGATAGGCCCCGATCGCGGGCATGCCGGCGCTTTGTGCCTTGGTCGCACGGGGGGCCGGGCTGCTTGCTGGACGCTCTGGCGCACTGGCGGGCGTAGGCGCCGGGGCTGGCGGCTCGACAGGCTCAGCGGCTGCGGCGGGCACATCTTGGTGGTCCTGCGAAGGCGCGGCAAGCTCGCCGGCTTCGGATGCGGTCTGAGCGCGCTCGCCGCGGCGCTCGCGCCCATAGCGGTCGCGGCTGCGGCGCTCGCGCTGCGGTCTGTCCTCGCCGCCGCCGCCCTCGCTCGGGGCTGCGCCCGCCTCATTGGCCGCCGATTCGGCTGGTGCCGCGTTTGGGGCCGCTGCCGCGG
>CANHBU010000052.1 GCA_947458345.1 Comamonadaceae bacterium | reverse complement strand
GGCCTGTCGATGGGCGAAAAGAGTCTGGCCGTCAGGCTGGTGCTCAGCGACGAGCAAGCTACACTGACCGACGAGCAGATCGAACAGGCTGTGCGCGCCATCGTTGAGCGCTTGAGCAGCCAGCTCGGCGCCCGCCTGCGGGCTTAAGCCACCGATGTGCTCCAACCCCTGATTGCGCCCGCCATGGAACTGTCCGTTGAAAGCCTGGAAACGCCAGCACTGACCAAGGCCCATTTGGTCGACCTGCTGTTCGAGCAAATCGGCTTGAACAAACGCGAATCCAAAGACATGGTGGAGGCGTTTTTTGAGCTCATCTCCGACGCCTTGGTTGAAGGCGAGGACATCAAGATCTCGAGCTTTGGCAATTTCCAAATTCGCACCAAGGCGCCGCGCCCCGGCCGCAATCCGCGCACCGGGCAGGCGGTCCCGATCGAGGCCCGGCGTGTGGTGACCTTTCACGCCAGCCACAAACTCAAAGAGCAGATTCAGGGCGCCGGCTAAGTGGCCACTGACTTTGGCATCGCACGGCCTGCACGAGTCAAAAATATTTCTGCTCAGGCAATTGCATCGCATCTGAAGTTGAAGTAGATTCCTACTCCCCTCGAGGCCGCTTCGATGCAAGTTCTGGACAAGGTCCTTCCCCCCATTCCCGCCAAGCGCTACTTCACCATTGGTGAGGTCGGTGAGCTTTGTGGCGTCAAACCGCATGTGCTGCGGTATTGGGAGCAGGAGTTCACCCAGCTCAAGCCCATGAAGCGCAGGGGCAACCGGCGCTACTACCAGCACCACGAGGTGCTGATGATCCGGCGCATCCGCGATCTGCTCTACGAGCAGGGCTTTACCATCAGCGGCGCCCGCAACAAATTGCAGGAGCTGGTGCAGGCCGAGCGCGATCGCCGGCGTCTGGGTCAGTCTCTGATCGAGGACGTGGAGCTGCCGTTGCACGACAGCGCCTTGGCGCCCTTGGCCGATGACAGCTTTGATGCGGTGGAGGCGAGCTTTGCCGCCATGTCCTTCGAGGGGGTCGAACTCATGCGCCGCGAGTTGTTCGAAATCCGTAATCTGCTGAGCGCCGAGCCGCAACTGGCTTACTGAATCAATCGCGCGTGGGTCTGCCTGCGCGCTTGGGTCGGGCGGCCGCTTGTATCGTGCAGGGGCGCGTGCGGGGCGGCTATAATCCACCTCTTCGGTGTGTGGCGCAGCCTGGTAGCGCACTTGCATGGGGTGCAAGGGGTCGAAGGTTCGAATCCTTTCACACCGACCAAATTCGCAGCGTTCTTGATCTGGCCGACTTGGTCCTAAAGGCGGGCTAAGCTAAAGGGGCCTTGAGCAGCCCGCACGGGCCGGTCGGCCCAAGCCCTCCAAGCGCGCACGCCAAAACCCAGCCCGCAAGTGCGCTTGCGGGCTTTTTTGTGGGCGGCTTGGGCCCTTGTTGCCCAATGCGCCAGAGGGTCGATCTCGTGCTCAGTTCGGTCATAATGCTCAGCAGTCGGCCGCTCAGAGCGGCCTGATGTGCGCGTTTTACTCTACCTTTGTCTTTTTGATGGCTCGATGGCCCAGGGTCAGTTGGCTCACCATGACTCTTTTTCGCATGCTGCCAGACAAGCGGAGACTGTCTTGGGCCCTGGTCTTGTCGCTGGCCGCCGCGTCGGCACAGGCCGCTGGCATGGTCGACTTGCTCAATTTGGCCTTTGACAGCAACCCCTCGCTGCAAAGCCAGGCCAATTTGGTGCGCGCTTCGCAGGCCGAGATCAAAGGGGCCAATTGGCAGTTCTTTCCGACCCCGTCGGTATCCGTCGAGCAGGTCAGCGCCTCCAACCAGGACGCGTCTTACAACAAGGACAGCCGCGTCATCACCTTTCGCCTGCAGCAGCCCTTGTGGACAGCCGGACGCCTGACGGCTGGTGTGGGGCGCGCCGAGGCGGCAACGGCGGCCGCGGTTGCCCAGATGGAAGAAACGCGCTTGCAACTGGCGCTGCGCACCATTCAGGCCTGGGGCGAATGGCGCGCTGGTCATCAAAAGCTTGTGGCCCTGCGCGAGAGCGTGCAGACGCACCAGCGGCTGGTCGCTTTGATCGAGCGGCGGGTCGAGGGCGGCATATCGGCAGTGGCGGACTCGGTCATGGCCCAGGGCCGGCTCGAGCAAACCCAGGCCGAGCTGGCGCTGGCGCAGGCGCAGCAGACCTCGGCGCTTGCGCGTCTGGAACAGTTGACGGGCCAGCGCATCGAGGGCGCCCAGCTCGAAGGCCTGGACATCGGGCCAGTCGAGCCTATCGATCCGCTGGAGTCGTTGCTCGAGCGGTCCTGGCGCAACAGCCCGACGGCGCTCAAGTTCGAGGCGCAGATGCGCCAGCAGGAGATGGACGTGCAGATCCGAAGGGCCCAGCTTATGCCAGAGGTGTATGCGCGGGCCGAGCATCAACAAGGCAGCTTCAGCGCCTCCGGGCTGAGCTCGGCCAACCGCTTTTTCATTGGCTTGTCTGCCACCCCGGGGGCCGGCTTGTCGGCGGTCTCGGGCGTCGATGCCGCCAATGCCCGGCTGCAGGCTCTGCAAGGCGATGTCGAGGCGGCGCGGCGCAGCCTGATTGAGCAGATCAGTTTGGAGCATGTGTCGGCACGCAGCCAGCAGCAGCGCCGCGTCAGTTTGCTGGCGGGTTTGCGTTCGGTTCAGGCCATGGTGGCCTCTTGGGATCGGCAGTTTCTGGCCGGACGCAAGACCTGGGTCGAAGTGATGAACGCGGCGCGTGAGCTGTCCCAGGCGCAGACCACCCTGGCCGAGGTCGAGGCCGCCTATGTGACGGCGACCTGGCGCCTGGCGGTGCTGTCCGAGGGGGTTGCCGCCATCGTCTCGGGTCTGGGCACTCCCCTTCAACCCACCGGTCAGCCCTAAGGTTCATTCGCCCATGAATATTTTGTTTCCCCTGCTGATGCGGCTGGCCCAGGTGCAGTCCGAGGCGCTGGATCGACTGGCCTTGCAGGCTGTCCTCGAGAAGATCGATGCCGAACCCGTGGAGCCGGCGTCCAAGACCGCGCGCCAGAGCATCGATGACTTGCTGCGCTCTTTGCAACTGCCCCCTGCGCGCTGGCTGCGTTCTGCCTCGGTTGATCCGTCGGCCTGCCCCTGCCTGATCTACCGCGCCGATCAGGGTTGGGCTTTGCTGCGCGGACGCACCGCGCAAAACGAGTGGCTGACCGAGACCTATGATCAGGCCACCAACCGCTGGACCGAAACGCCCTTGCACGCCCTGAGCGACTGGACGGTGGCCAAACTCAAGCTGGCTCGGCCCTACGACCCCTCGGGCAGCGAGGTCTACAAGCTCATCAAGCGCGAGGTCTTTTCGAACAAGCGCATCTGGGTCGAGGGCGCCACGGCCGGCCTCATGATCAACCTGATCGCCCTGGCCACTTCGTTTTACAGCATGCAGATTTATGACCGCGTGGTGCCTACCGGCGCCAGCCAGACCCTTTGGGTGCTGACCACCGGGGTGCTGCTGGCCATATTTTTTGAGACCTTGGCCAAGTTGGCACGCTCGCGCCTGTTCGAGAAGTTGGTCGATCATGTTGACCAGAAGCTGGCGCGTGAGGTCTACAGCCGCTTTCTGGCCATTCGGCTCGATCAACTGCCTCGCAGTGTCGGCTCGCTGGCCTCTCAGCTTAGGGGTTACGAGACGGTGCGCAGCTTTCTCACGGCGCTGACCTCGCACCTCATAATCGATGTGCCCTTCGCGTTGCTCTTCCTGCTGGTCATCGCCTGGGTGGGCGGTTGGCTCGCTGTGATTCCACTGATCTTTTTCTGCATGGCGCTGACCCTGGGTCTGATCTACCGCAGGCGGGTTGACGCTTTGAGCAAAAAGGCCAACGCGGCCAGCAATTTCAAGACCGGCCTGCTGGTTGAAACCGTCGAAGGTGCGGAGACCATTAAGTCGGGGCAAAGCGGCTGGCGCATGCTCTCGCGCTGGATCAGCAACACCGACGAGGCCCGCGATGTGGAGCAGGAAATGCGGCGTGTCAGCGAGTACTCGCAGTTCATGGCCGCTGGCATGCAGCAAGTTTCTTATGTGCTCTTGGTCGCTATCGGCTCGCTGCAGATTTCTCGTGGTGAGCTGACCATGGGTGGCTTGATCGCCTGCTCTATTTTGTCTGGCCGTGTGCTCGGCCCGGTCGCGGCCTTGCCTGACCGGCTCATTCAGTGGGCCCACACCCGTACCGCCTTGCAGGGCCTCGATCGCATCTGGACCTTGCAAGACGACCATCACGGACAAGAGCAGGCCATTGCGCCGCAGACCATCAAGGGCCATTACTCCTTCGAGAAGGTGGCGGCCAGCTACGGACAGGGCCAGGCGCTGGCCATTGCCGAACTTCAGATTCGCCCCGGGGAGAAGATCGGTGTGCTCGGCCCCATCGGTGCCGGCAAGACCACTTTTCTGCGGCTGCTCAGCGGCATGTACAAGCCGTAGGCGGGCCTGGTCAAGATCGACGGCTTGGACTTGGCCCATGTCTCCAAGCCGGCCCTGGCCGAGAAGGTGGGCTACCTGCAGCAGGAAGGACGTCTTTTTGCGGGCAGTCTGCGTGAGAATCTCATTTTGGGCTTGATCGATCCGGGCGACGACGTCATCCTCGAGGCCGCCCGTGTAACCGGCCTCATGCAGTCTGTGATCAGCCCCCACGCGCAGGGTCTGCAGCAGACGATCAGCGAGGGCGGCACCGGCCTGTCGTCCGGACAGCGGCAGTTGGTCAACCTCACCCGGGTGTTCCTGCGCCGTCCCCGCATCTGGCTGCTCGATGAGCCCACCGCTTCTATGGACGGTGCGCTCGAGCAGCACATTTTGGGCGCCTTGGCGCGTACGCTGCAGCCCGAAGACGTGCTGGTGGTCGTTACTCACAAGCCCGATTTGCTGCGCTTGGTCAGTCGGATCATCGTCGTGGCCAACCACCAGATTGTCATGGATGGCCCCAAAGACGCGGTGCTGCAGCGCTTGAGTGCGGGCCGTCCTCAGGGGCAGGGCGCCGCACCGGCCGGTGCGGCCGCTACGGAGCAAGGAGCAGCGGCATGAGCGAGAAGAAAGCGGGTTTTCGACTCTCCATCATTGCGGTTCTGGCGACCATGTTCACCGTCTTCCTCGGGTGGGCCGCCTGGTTCGAAATCGACCAGACCGTGCGGGCCCAAGGCTCGATCATCACCAGCGCCCGCACGCAGATCATTCAGGCTGCTGACGGCGGGGTACTGGCGCAGATCTTGGTGCAAGAAGGCCAGGAGGTCAAAGCCGGGGAGCGCCTGGCCATGCTTGAAAAAGACCGCAGCAATGCCGCCTATGAAGAAAGCCGCTCCAAGGTCGCGGCTCTGCAAGCTGGCCTGATCCGAGCGAAGGCGGAATCCCTGGGTACCAAGCCGGTGTTCCCGCCCTCGCTGAAGGCTTACCCTGAGTTCGTCTCTGCCCAGGAGAGGCTCTACACGCAAAGACGGGCCGGCCTGACCGATGCCACTGAGTCCCTGGAAGCAGCACTCAAGCTGGCCCGTGAAGAGCTGCAAATGAACCAGGCCCTGCTCAGCGGGGGCGATGTCAGCCGCGTCGAAGTCATGCGGGCACTGCGCCAGGTCACCGACATCGAGGCGCGCCTGGCCGAGCTGCGCAACAAATACTTGCAAGAGGCCCGTACCGAGGTGACCCGTCTGGAAGACGAACTGTCCTCGCAGCGCTACAAGCTTGACGAGCGGCGCAGCGTGCTTGAGCACACTGACCTCATCGCGCCGGTGGCAGGCATCGTCAAGTACTTGCGCATCAACACCGTCGGTGGCGTGCTGCGCGCCGGCGACGAGCCCATGCAGATCTCGCCCACTGAGAGCGACATGGTGATTGAGGCCAAGGTCAATCCGGTGGACATCGGCCAGCTCGAACTGGGACTGCCGGTGCTGGTCAAACTCGATGCCTTTGACTTTTCGGTCTATGGCATGTTGGTGGGCAAGCTGACCTACATCAGCTCTGACACCCTGGTCGAGCAGGGGCCCAACGGCCAGTCACTCAGTTTCTACCGGGTACAGGTCCGCCTAGAGAACCAGCAGAGCAACCAAGCCCTGGCGCGCGTTGCGCTCAAGCCGGGCATGACCTCGACCATCGACATCAAGACCCGCACTCGCAGCGTCTTGCGCTACCTGCTCAAGCCTGTGATCAAGACTTTTTCTGGCGCCCTCAACGAGCGCTGAGCCTTCCTATTTTCAAAAGGTATCTGCATGCATATCGGCATCTTGGAGGATGACCCCACCTTGTCCCGGCATCTGGCCCAGGTGGTTGAATCGGCAGGTCACAGCACCGCCACCTTCGACACCGCCCGCGCATTTTTATCGGCTTTGAACCGCCATACCTTTGATCTGCTGGTGTTTGACTGGAAGCTGCCCGATCAGGACGGCATCAAGGTGCTCAAGCATCTGCGCAGCTCGTTTCAGAGCGAAACGCCGGTCATCTTCCTGACAGCGGTGCACGACGAGCAGGCCATCGTCACCGCCTTGGAAGCCGGCGCTGAGGACTACTGCGTCAAGCCGCTTCGGCCAGCCGAATTTCTGGCCCGCATCGCCGCCTTGCAGCGGCGCATCTACCCAATTCGCCAAGGCACGGGGGCGCAAATCTATCACGGCTATACCTTTGATCTGGTCGAGCGGGAAATCACCTGGGCCGGTGGCAAGGCGCAGTTTTCCGGCAAGGAGTTCGAGCTCGCTCGCTTTCTGTTTGAAAACGCCGACCGCTCACTGGCGCGCGAGCGTCTGATGCAGGAGGTCTGGGGGCGCGAAGACGATCCTTTTTCGCGCACCCTCGATGTGCACATCTCGCGCATCCGCTCGCGGCTCGGACTCAACGGGATGTCGAGTCTGCGCTTGCGTTCGGTGCACGGCTTTGGCTACCAGCTCATCACCTACGCCGCGGCTGGGCAGGAAGACTGAGGCCGGTCGCGCCGGCTGGGTGATCGATCATGTCCGAGCCCACCGACCCCAATGAGGGCCGCGCGCCTGCGGCCCGGACGCTTGCGCCCTCATCTCTGAGATGGCGCGGGCTGCCCGAATTTGCAATCACGCTGGTCGCCGGGCTTTTGCTGCTGGCCACGCTGGTCTGGACGCCTGCTGGCAGCGCTGTGGGCAAGCGCATCTACGACCAGCTGAGCATCTGGATCGGTTTTCAGGCCTCGCCCGAAGTGGTCTTGGTGGCCATCGATGAGCGCACCCGGCTCGAGCTGGGCGGATGGCCGATCTCGCGGCGGCACTTTGCCACGCTGATGGAGCGCCTGCTGCAAGAAGATCAGGCGCCACGGGTCTTGGGTCTGGATCTGCTGTTTACCAATTCGGTGCCGGCCGATGAGCCGCTGGCTGCGCAGATGGCCCGGCTGCCGGTGGTGTTGCCCAAGGTCATGTCGCAGGCCTTGCCGCTGATGCAGGCGCCACCGGCTGCCGATCCCTGGCAATGGGCACCGCCGGCGCTCGAGCGCGCCGCGCGTGGCAGCGGCCATATCCATGTCCGGTTCGAAGGTGACGGGATTATTCGCGGGGTGCAAACGCGGTTGGCTGACCAGGCGCACTTTTCGATTGCCATGCTCGAGGCCGCCGGGCTGCTGCAATCACAACCCTTGCCACCAGGCGATTACCTGCGCTTTCCCATGGTCGATCCGGCTGTGGGCTTTCGCACCTACTCCTTGATCGACCTGCTCGATGTCAGCAAGCCGCTGCCGCCCTTGCGCGGCACCTTGCTCTTTTTGGGGGTGACCGATCCGGTGCTCGGTGATCAGCATGCCACGATCTATTCGGGCTCGGCCACGGCGGCAACGCCAGGCGTGGCCATCTTGGCCAGCGTCGCCAATGCCCACCTGACCCAGCGCTGGGTGCGGGTGGTCTCCGATGCCGCGGTGATGGGCTGGAGCAGCCTGGCCTTGTTCTTGGTTGTGGCCACCAGCCTGTTCTGGCGGCCCGGTCGCATGCGCCTCTTGATCTATGCGCTCGCGCTGGGCTTGCCCTTGGGCGCCACCGCTGCCATGCTCGGCTGGGGCTGGTGGTTTGACTTTGCCCCTTTGTGGCTGACCTTGCTGGTGCTCACTGTGGTGTGGATTTGGCGTCGGCTCGATGGCAATTTGCGTTACATGTACCGCAAGTCGCGCGAATTGCGGGCTTTGCCCTCAGCTCGCTCAGCGACGGGCCTGCTCAGCGGTGAGATGGTCCGGGTGGAGCAGGCGCTGGACCAGGCCATCGATTCGCAGGGCCAGCAGCTCAACTTGTTGGCGCAGGCCATCGAACACTTGCCCGAGGCGCTGGCCCTGATCGACGCTCAGGACCAAGTGCTGCAGCTCAATGCCCGCATGTCTGAGTTGGGCGCCGGCCCCGCTCCTGGCAGCTTGGTGCAACTGGCGCGTGATCTGGGCCTGCCTGCATCGCAGTGGTCTGAGCTGACCGAGCTGGCCAAGCGCAGCCAAGACAGCCTTCGCATCGAAAGCCCGGCTGGCAGCCGGGATGTCTACCTCAAGACCAGCACTTTCCACACCAGCCAGGCGCGCGGACTGCGCCTGCTGACCTTGGTCGATGTCACCGAGCTCAAGCAGTCGCAGGCGCAGCGCGATCAGGCCCTGCGCTTTTTGTCGCACGACATGCGCACGCCCGTGGCCTCTATTTTGGCGGTCACCCAGCAGATGAAGGTTCTCGGCCAAGGCCATGGGCCGTGGCTGGCCGAGGTGGGACGGGTGACGGGCCACGCCGATCAGCTGATGCAGTTGATGGACGGGTTCCTGTTTGAAAGCCGAGCCCACAGCGAGCAGTGGGACTTGAGTGAGCGGCTGATCGACGATTTGCTTGAAGATGCGATTGCGCAGGTGCGCGACCTGGCCAGGGCGCGCGACATGCGCATCGAAGTGCACAGCAGCGAGCATTTTTTCTTTGTCCAGGTGTCGACCATGCTCATGGTTCGGGCCTTCATGAACCTGATGCTCAATGCCGTCAAGTACGGACAGCCCGGCACCACAGTGGACATCTGCATGGCTCTGGCCGACAGTGGCACCGAGGTCGATGTCGTGATAGGCAACCGGGTGGCCCACGACAGCGCCGGCATCGACCCAAGCATCATCACCCAGGGG